>NYZG01000445.1 GCA_002687025.1 Candidatus Poribacteria bacterium | reverse complement strand
CGGCGTCGCCCGGGCCGATGCCGCGCAGCACGCACCAGCCACCCGGCAGACGGCGCCGTCGGTCAGACAGGGCCTAATGCGTCTGGAAGAACTCGACTACCTCGTCGCTGGGGCCCTTGAAGAAGGAGATCGTGACGCTCATCTCTCCGAGATCGACATCGGTCGGCTCGACGGTTATCTCGCATCCGGCCTCGCGGACCACTTCCGTCGCGGCGCGCGTGTCGGTGGTCGCGAGCGCGAAGTGCGTCACCGGGTCGTTGGGCGATGGGTCGTCGGCGCTAGGGCTGCTGTCGGTCGGCTCGAACAGCTCCATGTGGCTGCCGTCCCCGGTGTCGAGCAGGACGATCTTCCTGTTCGGCGAGCCGAACTCGGCGGCGACCGTCATTCCAAGCGTCTCGGTGTAGAACGCGAGCGACTTGTCCCAGTCGCGCGTCTGGACCGCGATGTGGTGTGTTCCGCAGCCGGGTATCACCGCGTTGCCGTCACCTACGGGCATGAGGATTCCTCTCGTTGGCTCGGTGGCGTTCGCGCGCCATCGTAGCGGCGGAACGACATGCGCGCAACGGTCGGACGCTCTCGGGACCTTCGGCGCGGCTGGAGCGCCGCGCGACGAGACCGGTCCAGACGAGGCGGTGCGATGGTGTGACGCGACGGCCGTACGCGGTTAGAATGCGCCCGCGCCACGCGGACCGGGCGCGGCCAAGCCGACGCGACAACGCTTCAGGATGGGAGCAGGACCACACCGTGAACCTCATCGACAGAGACACGATCCTTTCGATTACGCACACGTGGGACGGCGACCGCTTCCCCGACGGGCGACCGCGAGTGTCCGACGATGTCGTCCGCCGCATGAAGAACATCAGCATCGAGCAGGCCTGGGGCGTCCTGAACGGCGGGGACTTCCGGTGGCAATTCGCAGGCGACTGGATGAACCTGCACCCCGATCGCGTGCTCGTAGGGCGCGCGGTGACGTGCGCGTACACGCCGACCCGCCCGGACCTCAACGCCGCTGTCGCCGCCGACGGCGAACGGCACGACCGAGTCGGAGGCACGAACTCCTGGGTCATCGACACGCTGGTCAAGGACGACTGTATCGTCGTCGACCTGTTCGGCAAGGTGAAGGATGGCACGTTCGCCGGAGACAACCTCGGCAACTCGATCTACGCGAAGACCGGCACGGGCATGGTCATCGACGGCGGCATCCGCGACCTCGACGGCATCTACGACCTCCCAGACTTCGCGACGTTCGTGCGCGGGGTCGACCCGACGGCGATCTCGAACGTCGACCTCACCGGCATCAACATCCCCGTCCGCATCGGCGAGGCGACCTGCCTTCCGGGTGACGTCGTGCTCGGTCGTCGCACCGGCGTCATCTTCATCCCGCCGCACCTCGCTCAGGAGGTCGTCGAGAAGGGCGAAGAGGTCGCGTTGCGGGACATGTTTGGGCATCAGATGCTACGCGAAGGCAAGTACACGCCCGGCGAGATCGACCGGAAGTGGTCCGAGGAGATCGAGGCGGCCTTCGCCGAGTGGTCCAAGAATCGCGCCGAATAATCGCGACGAGTAGGAGACTTCGGTGGTCCCAGACACACACGAGCAAACGCTGGACAACGTGAACACCGCGTCGCGGCCGTCTGACCTGAAGATCACCGACATGCGGCTGGTGAAGGCCGCGGTCGGCGGCCCGATCCTGAAGCTCGAGACGAACCAGGGCATCCACGGCCTCGGCGAGGTGCGCGACGGCGCGAGTAAGACGTTCGCCCTCATGCTCAAGAGCCGCATACTGGGCGAGAACCCCTGCGATGTGGATCGCGTGTTCCGCAAGATCAAGCAGTTCGGCCACCACGCCCGTCAGGGCGGCGGCGTCTGCGGGATCGAGATGGCTCTCATGGACCTCGCCGGCAAGGCATACGGCGTGCCGTGCTATCAGCTCGCGGGGGGCAAGTTCCGAGACCGCGTGCGCTGCTACTCCGACACGCCGACGCTCCGCGACGCCACCGAGATGGGCGCGAAGCTGAAGGAGCGGATGGATCGCGGCTTCACGTTTCTGAAGATGGATGTCGGCATCGGCCTGCTCCGGGACATACCCGATACCACCGCGGCCCCCGACGGACACCTGCGCACGCACGGGATGATGCACCCGTTCACCGGCATCCGCGTGACGGATAAGGGGATCGGCCTTCTGTGCGAATACGTCGAGACCGTCCGTTCCGTCATCGGTTACGAGGTTCCTTTGGCGCTCGACCACTTCGGGCACATCGGCGTCGAGGATTGCATCCGCATCGCCAAGGCGATGGACAAGTACTGCCTGGCGTGGCTGGAGGACATGATCCCCTGGCAGTTCGCGGAGCAGTACGTCCGGCTCTCGAATTCGTGCGACACCCCCATCTGCACGGGCGAGGACATCTACTGCAAAGAGGACTTCCGGCCGCTGTACCAGCCGCGAGGCATCGCGGTGGCGCATCCCGACATCGCCACGTCGGGCGGCATACTGGAGACCAAGAAAATCGGCGACGAGGCCGAGGAACACGGCATCTCAATGGCCCTTCACATGGCCGGCACTCCTATCGCCGCGATGGCGAGCGTCCACTGCGCCGCGGCGACGCAGAACTTCCTCGTGCTCGAGAACCACTCGGTCGACAGCCCGTGGTGGGACGACATGGTCACGGGCCTCCCGAACCCGATCATACGGGACGGCTACATCGACGTCCCGGACACGCCAGGTCTGGGGATCGAATTGAACGACGACGTCATCAAGGAACACCTGCACGCGTCCGAGACGGAGTACTTTGCGCCCACGACCGACTGGGACGACGAGCGTTCACACGATCGTCTGTGGAGCTAGCCCAGACCGGGCGGGCAGGAAAGGCGAGGCTCGATGAAGATCACCGACCTGAAGTGCGCCGTGATCGGGAACAACCCGGTCGTGCGCATCACGACGGACGAAGGCGTCACCGGCTACGGCGAGGTCGAGGCCTCGAAGGCGTACCTCAAGCCACACGTGCTGTTCTACAAGCCCTACATCCTGGGCGGCGACCCGACTAACGTCGAGCGCGTAATGATGGGCATTCGCAGGATCGGCGGCTTCAAGCCGTGGGGCAGCGCCGTCAGCGCCATCGAGATGGCCCTGTGGGACATCGCGGGCAAGGCGGCGGGACTGCCCGTGTACAAGCTTCTCGGCGGCAAGGTGCGGGACAAGGTGCGGGTGTACAACGGCGCCGTGCGCTTCCCCATGCGCGACGGCTCGCCCGAGAGCTACGCCGAGAACGTGCAGCAGATGAAAGAGTCGCCTGAGGGCTTCTCGATCATAAAGCACGGCGTCGCGTTCCACAGCGGCATGCCGCGCGCCGTCCCGGACCTGTTTTACGGCGAGCTACAGTCTGCCGGCTTCCACGCCAACAGGGGGTTGCTCACCGAGAAGGGGATGAACCACATCGTCGCATGCGTCGAGGCGATGAAGGGGGCCCTCGGCGACGAGGTGGGGTTGGCGCTGGATTGCGGCCCCGGCATGGTCGTCGCCGACGCGATCAAGCTCGCGAAGGCCGTCGAGCCGCTGAACGTGATGTGGCTGGAGGACATGCTGACGGGCGACTACGTCCCGTACGTGTCGCCCGACCTGTATCGCGACGTGACCCAGAGCACGTCTACTCCCATCCACACCGGCGAGCAGATATACCTGCGCCAGAACTTCCAGGAACTCATCGAGAAACGCGCGGTGGACGTTATCGGCCCCGACCCTTGCGACATCGGCGGCATCGCTGAGTTGAAGTGGGTCACCGAATACGCCGACCTGCACGGCATACTCATGGCGCCGCACGGCACGGGCGACGGCCTGTTGGGCTTGGCGGCGCTTGTGCAGGTGTGCGCGACGCTGCCGCAGAACTACATCGCGTTCGAGTACCCCACGGGAAGACCCGAGTGGTGGTACGACATCGTCACGGGCCTGCCCGACCCGATCGTGGTCGACAGCCACATCGAGGTGTGGGATCGACCCGGCATGGGAGTCGATCTCGACGAAACGGCCGCGCGACAGTATCTGTCCGAGGAGGATGCTGACTTCTTTGACTAGGCGCGGCATCGCGGGCGGCGTGAGCCCGGCGTGGCCGAGATACTACTGAGGCTGCCGTTCACTACCGAGGAGGCACGCACATGAGCCGGGCGCGCATCGCTAACACGTACATGGCCGTAGTGCTCGTACTCGGGTTCGCCACGGGCTCGGCGCACGCGCAACCGGCGGTCGTGGAGGGCCTCATCAGCTTCTGGACGTTCGACGACGACGCCATCGACGGCGACACGGTGCTGGATGTCGTTGGGCCCAACGACGGGCTGATGCAGGGGGACCCCAACATCGTGCCGGGCAAGATTGGCGATGGCGTGGAGTTCCCACCCGCCAGCTTCATCCATTGCGGCACGGACGAGGGACTGGACCTTACGGAGGCCCTCACGATCGAACTGTGGATGATGCCAAACTCCGCCGGGGAGGGAGGCGCCAACGCCGGGCCGATATGCAAAGCCATCGCCGGCGGCAGTTGGGCGTGGCAACTGAGATACAACGCGCCAGGCAGCTTCATGGGCTTCCAGTTCAACGCGGGCGCTTCGACCTGGGTGTCCGTGCAAGAGGAACTCGCGCCCGGCGAGTGGCGCCACGTCACCGGCACGTACGACGGCAGCGACGCCGTCTGCTACCTGGACGCCGTCGAAGCCGATCGCGTCGCCATGCAGCCGATCAGCACGAGCCCAGACCCAGTACTGCTGGGACAAGACGGGTGGGTCAACACCTTCGACGGCGCCATTGACGAGGTGAGGATCTACGACCGCGCCCTCACGCCCGCAGAGGTGGAGCAGAACTACGCGTCCCGATCGCAGCTGTCGGTGGCGCCGGCCGGCAAGGTGGCGACGCTCTGGGCGACGCTCAGACGGTGAAGCCGCGGGCGCGTGGAATGGAAGCGCGCATGGCGTTGCGCATAGACCGCATCACCGCGTCCGACCTACCTGCCTACGCCGCAATCCCGACGGCATTTGCGGTCGAATCCGTCTACCGTGTGGAACCGCGCGACGACGGCCTCGCCGGTCTCGCGATGGTGGAAGAGCGCGTCAAGCCGTACGTCAAGGACTACGACGCGTTGGCCGACGAGGACGACGAGGGCGTCGTCGGCTGGGCCGCCGCCCGGGACGTGACGGAGTGGGGCATCTTCCTGGCCATGGACGACGACCAGGCGGTCGGTGGCGTCACGGTAGCCGTTGGCGTGAGTCAGCACGTCCAGACGGACGGTCCAGACGAGGCCGTGCTCTGGGATATCCGCGTGCGCCCAGGGCGGAGGCGAGAGGGCATCGGGGCGCGGCTGCTCGACCACGCGGCCGACTGGGCGCGCAATGAGGGGCTGGCGCGACTCAGGATCGAGACCCAGAACGTCAACGTGCCGGCGTGCCGGTTCTACGCGAGCCAGGGCTGCGAGCTTGGGGTGATCCACCGCCACGGCTACCGAGGCCATCCCAGCGTGGGGCAAGAGGCGATGCTGCTCTGGTACCTGACGCTCTGAGGGGCGCCCCGACACCTGCCCGTGCGAGCTACACATGGTACGGACGCGTGCCGGCCGAAGGGAGTCGTCGGATTGCCCACCGATGTGATGCGCGCCCGGGTGCGCGCCATCCGCTTGTCCGTCGCCGTCGGTGTCGTCATGTTGGCGACGAAGGTGACCGCGTATTACCTCACCGGTTCCGCGGCCATCGCGTCGGACGCGATCGAATCGGTGGTGCACGTGGTCGCCACGGTGTTCGCCCTCTACAGCGTCGTGAAGAGCACCCAGCCGCCCGATCCCCTGCACCCGTACGGGCACGGGAAGATCGAGTTCTTCTCCGCGGGCTTCGAGGGTGGGCTCATCATCCTCGCCGCGTGCGCCATCGTCGCGCAGGTCGCTCGGGCGCTGGCGTCGGGAGCCCCGCCGAATCGCCTTGGCGTCGGCATACTCCTAACCCTCGCCGCCGGTACTGTCAACCTTGTCCTGGGCGTCTACCTGGTCAGGGCGGGAAGGACGACGGCCTCCGTCACCGTCGAGGCGGACGGCCGACACGTCTTGACGGACTCGTACACGAGCCTCGGAGTCGTCGTCGGCCTGATGCTGGTGCGTCTGACGGGCTGGTCAGTGCTCGACCCGTTAGTGGCGGCCGCGGTCGCTCTGAACATCCTGATAACAGGTGGCAGACTCGTCCGGCAATCGGTTGGCGGCCTGATGGATGAGGCGGAAGAGGACATCCTCGCGGCCATTCTCGCCGTCATCCACACAACCCGCGCGCCAGAGTGGATCGACATACATCACCTGCGCTCGTGGCGTTCCGGGGATCGGCGGTATGTGGACTTACACCTGACGGTTCCACGTTACTGGGATATCGACCGCGCGCACGTAGCGCACAGGGACGTCGAGGCGGCCGTGCTCGAGCATATCGAAGCCGAAGGCGACGTCATCGTCCACATGGACCCGTGCAACGCGAACTGCTGTTGCTTCTGCGACGTGGAGGCATGTGATGTCAGGTCGGAGCCGCGGCGTGTGGACCATCCCTGGACCATCGAGCGTGTGGTCGGCGATCCGGCGCACACCGAGATCGGCGGGGACCATCCGCTCGACGATTGGCCTCGACGGCCGTGACGTCAGCGGGTTTACCCCACAGACATCCGTGGTATACGCGACACCACCCGTAATGGATTCGCCTTACCCCCTCTGGGGGTATGCGGGTATAAAGGCCTCGCGCACGAGCGCGCGGTACGATATAATGCCAATGCAGTGGAATGCGGACGGGGCGTGTCCGAAGCGCGATCCATCTGCGCGAGTGTGGCCGCTCGGGTTGGTGGGCGCGGGATTCGCCGTCCCTGTGCGCGGGCCACGAGGACGAGGTTGAGGGTTGCTGTAACGGGACACATCCCCCGGCCCGTTCACGAGACAAGATTCAAGTCGGCGCGCGACGCGTCGGCGCTATGCCATCACCGGAACGGAGCCGGCACATGAACGAGCCCACGCAGGAGGTCGAAGCTCAGGACGTGCAGCCGACTGCCGAGGACGTGGATACCGGCGCGACGGAGCCGGTCGGCCCCAAGAGTGGCGATGAGGACACGGAGGCGGCTGCCAAGAAGCCGGGCGGCCCGCTCGTGCTGTCATTGCCCTTTCCGATGTCGACCGGGGCGATCCGGGGCGCAGCCTTGCTCGCCGTGGTAGGCGGCCTCAGTTCGGCGTCGTTTGGGTTCACGCAGCTACGCCCGGTGTACATCCCGACTCCAGAGCTGCCGGCCCTTGAGCCCGACCGCAGCGGGTTCGACATGCTGCTAAAGCCGGGGACCAGCGCGAGTTCCATCAAGGGTTCGACGAGCATCGACGCGCTCGCCCCGCTTCCCGTGCCGCCGCCGAACATGGCCCCGGTATCGCAGGCGATGCCGCAGCCAGCGCCCCAGCCGGCCGTCGCGGACGCCACGCCTCCGAAGGCGGACCCGCCGCCTCCCGTGGTCGCGAAGGCCCCCAAGCCCAAGGCGCCGAGTGGGCTGGATAGCTCCGATCCGGCGGCCCGCAAGAAGGCCGTGCGCAGGATACGACGCGCCGGGTCGATCGACTCCGCGACGACCTCGACGCTCCTGGCGATGCTGAACGACTCTGACGCGGGGGTCCGCGAATCCGTCGTGACGGCGTTGGCGGCCGCGCCATCGAAGCCGCAAGTCACCGCGGGTCTCGTAGCGGCAGCCCGCGACAAGGCCGAGTCGGTGCGCGTACGTGCCGTATCGGCGCTCAGTTCCGCTCCAGCCTCTGACGAGGTGGTTATGGCGCTTACGGGCGCCCTGAAGGATCGCAGCACGCCCGTGCGGAATGGCGCGATACTCGCCCTGGGCAAGCACGGCTCGCGCGCCCGGACGGCCGCCCCGGCCTTGGTCGCGGTGCTGAAGAGCAACGGCAACGCCTACACGAGGTCGTTCGCCAGCGCGGCGCTCGGCCAGGTGGCCTCGCCGACGGAGAACGTCGTCTCGGCGTTGGTGCAGGCGATGGGCGACGGCTCGCAGAGCGTGCGCGCGGCGGCGAAATACTCGCTGGAACAGCTTGGCGACCCGGCCGTTTCGGCCCTCTCGAAGCAGATGGCCGGCGGCAGCGCCGGTGTGCGTGAGGTGCTGCAGTCGATCGGCACGCCGGGCGCCCTCGCCGCGCTTGGGAAATGATGACCGCGCGGCCTGCGATGTGATTTACCGCGGAATTCGGCGCCGGCAACGGCGCCGAATTCCTGTACGCCCACACACCAAGGCGGAAGCCGATGTTCCCCACTCTGAGCGACGAGCTGCGACACTCCCGCCTGGCGTGGCCCGAAGGCGTCGCGCGCATGGTGCTCGACACCGACACGTACAACGAGGTGGACGACCAGTTCGCGCTCTGCCATGCCCTCCTGTCGCCCGATCGTCTGCGCGTGGAGGCGATCTACGCGGCGCCGTTCCACAACAACCGATCCACCGGCCCTGAAGACGGCATGGAGAAGAGCTACGAGGAGATCCTGCGCCTTCTCGGCATGTTGGGAGTCGAGGACGACGGGTTCGTCGTCCGAGGGTCACGCGAATACATCGCCGACGCCGCCCGGCCGCCACGTAGTGACGCCGTCACCGACCTCGTGGAACGCGCGTCGGCATCGAGCGCCGACGACCCTCTCTATGTGGTCGCCATCGGCGCGATCACGAACGTCTCGGCGGCGATCCTGCTGGAACCGTCCATCATCGAGAAGATCGTACTCGTCTGGCTCGGCGGCACGGACATGCATCGGGACAGCGCGCGTGAGTTCAACCTCGGGCAGGACCTGGTCGCGTCGCAGACGGTATTCGACTGCGGCGTGCCATTGGTGCACATTCCGTGCCGCAACGTCACATCGCACCTACATACGACGATCCCGGAGCTGGAGGCGTACCTCAGCGGCCAAGGTCCTCTGTGCGACTACCTGGTCGACATCGTCAAGGGCTACGTCAGCGAGACGAACCGATATGGGTGGTCCAAGGTGATCTGGGACATCGCCGCGACCGCGTACCTCATCAACGCCGAGTGGGTACCGACACGCCTGACGCCGAGCCCCGTGCTGACGGACGATTTCGGCTGGGCCGTCGACTCCGGCCGCCACGATATCCGCGCCGCGACCTTCGTCCGGCGCGACCCCATATTCCGCGATGTCTTCACCAAACTGACGGCCGTCGACTGACCCGGCACTCGGGAGCGCAACCGATGAGCGACACGATCCGCGTAACTGTCTGGAACGAATACCGCGACGAGTTGAGGATACCCCTTTCCGGGGAGGTGTACCCCGACGGGATGCACGCCGTGATAGCCGACGGGCTGTCGGCCCATGCGGACATCGAGGTACGAACCGCCACGCTCGACGAGCCCGAGCACGGCCTCACCGAGGAGGTCCTGGCCAACACGGACGTACTCACGTGGTGGGCGCATGTCGCAAACGGCGAGGTGAGCGACGAGGTGAGCCGACGCGTCTGTGACCGCGTCGTGCTTGGCGGCATGGGACTGATCGTCTTGCACTCGGCGCACTTCTCGAAGCCGTTCAAGCAACTCATGGGCACGTCGTGCAACCTCAAGTGGCGCGAGGCCGGCGAGAAGGAGCGCCTCTGGGTCATCGAGCCGGGCCATCCGATCGCGCAGGGCCTGGGCGAATACGTGGAGTTGCCCGAGACGGAGATGTACGGCGAGCGCTTCGATGTGCCACAGCCCGACGCTACGGTATTCACGAGCTGGTTCGCCGGTGGCGAGGTGTTCCGCAGCGGCTGCTGCTGGCAGCGCGGCCGCGGGAAGGTCTTCTACTTCCGCCCGGGACACGAGACGTACCCGATCTTCTACGAACCGGAAATCCGTCAGATCCTCACGAACGCGGTGCGATGGGCCGCGCCGGTCGCGGGCGCGGAAACGCGGTACGGGAACGTCAGGCCGCTGGAAGACATCTAGGGGCCGCGAAGCGCCGCATATCACCGATGCGGAGGGCCGATCGTCGGCCTGACGACGGTCGTTAGCGTGTAATCCGAGCCAGCAATACGCGCCGCTCCCCCGAGCTCGTCTCGCGCGAGTCGCACGACAGCCTCGCCGATGGCAACGGCGAACCTGTCGCCGTCCTCTGTCACGGAGGCAGTGGGCGCGTCGCTCTTCTCGGCCGACGCAGCCGTCAGCACGTGCAGGAAGTAGTCCACCGTCGAGGCTTCGCGCGGCGACACCTCGACGCGGCACTCCGGCGCCGGGCCTGTGTCACGCGCCGGCGCGTACGTCCTCCCGCCGTAGCGGTACAGATCGATCCCGTCGCGCAGTTCGACATCGTGTTCGCGGGGCAGCAACGTCTGCACGTACAGGCGGCCGTCCCCGTGCGCCACGACGAGATGGTCGCCCTGCCGCCGGGGTGTCTTCATCGCCTGGAGCAGCCAGGTCTTCGCGAACTCCGCGCGCGTCGACTCCACCCGGTCGAAGATCACGAACGTGTCCGGCCGGATGTAGACCACCCGTCGCGTGAACGAGGACAGCTTGTCCGCGGAATAGGCGCGTGAGCAGTCGGCGGCGATGTATACGTACTTGCCTCGGTCCTCGAAGGCGACGATGTCCGCGATATCGTGCAGGTCGCGCCGCTCATGCCATCCCTGTGGGTCGGTGACGGCCCCGTTGTGATGCGGCCAGTCGTGATGCTGCCCGCCGTCGGCGCCGGTGACGTCTCCCGCCCGGATGCCCGGCCACTCCTCTGACGGGTCGAAGACCAGGACCGTGCTGTGCGCGATGGTGCGCAGGTGGTAATTCACGTCGTGGGGCGTGCCGAAGCCGTCGTAATGCCCACCGTCGCCCGCCAGTTCCTCATGCTTGTAGATGAGGAAGTGCCCGACATCGAGATGCTGGTGCGCCGTGAACCGATCGCCGGCCTTGAAGAAGAAATACGTCGCGTCGTCCGTCCAGTCGCTGCGGGCGTGGACGTATCCCGCGGCCTCGCTCAGGTGCGAGAGCCCGACAGAACCAGCCTCGGTAGCGGGTACCGTGGTGTCGCGCCATAGGAAGTCCTTGTACGCGTAGGCTCCCACGGAGGAACGAGGGGTGGTCTCGTTGAAGTCGTGGACGGCGCCGCTGCGCGGGTCATCCCGGTAGTGGCTCACCAGAATGCGCCGCGCGGACAGCGCCTTGTCGCGATCGCCTCCGAACCTGCGGCCGCCGCCGTCACCCATCGGTATCGGCCGGCGTGAGCCGTACTCCCGGATGCCGGGGTACGCCTCGAACATGCTCGCCACGGCCCGATTGCGGAAGAAGCTTGGGGCCTCGGCATAGTAGTCCACGCCACCACAGCATAGCGCCACCTCACAGAAGACCAGCCACTCGTATAGCCAGTAGTTCGTGTAGTAGCCCTCTGCCCATCCACCACCTGCCCCGGCGAGTTCGAGCGCAGGGGCGGCGCGCGTGCGCCAGTCGTCCTCGAGTGTCGCGAGAATCTCGGCCGCGCGGTCGTTTTCATACCACGTGGCATAGCACGCGATGCCGATGCCCCAGTGCTTGTAGCCGTACCAGCCGTTGTGGAAGACGTGCGTCTCCGACTGTGTGTTCGCGTCGACGGTGGCGTTGAGGTAGCCGATGAACTCCGCGCGTTCGCCGTCGGTCCAGTATTCGTGGCACAGGTCGTACACGAAGGCGCATCGCGCGAGGTCGTGCGCGAAGGTCACGTGGCCGCTGCGGATGGGGCCGCGCACGTACGTCAACGCCAGTTGCACCGCTGTGCGACCGAGCTCCGCGTCTCGCTCGATCGCGGACACGAGTCCCAACGACATCATCTTCGCATGGTCGTCGACGTCGCCTCCTCTCGCGACGCGCTCCATCCGCGCGTACGCCTGCGGCCGCCCATCCCGTAGCGCCCGCAGATGATCGCGCGACCCCAACAGCCGTGGATGCTCCCGCGACACGCGAGACGCCTGCGCCGCGTCGCAACGGGTAGGGACGGCCGCCGAGAGCGCGGCCAGAAGGCAGAACGCCACTACCGAAGTGCAGTATGCCATGGAGCGCATTCCCTCCCGGGCCAGGGGTGGCGAACGACGTTGGGCGCCGACGAGCCTAGCGCATGTTGCGTCCCTCGCACGAGCCCTCGGCCTCGACTCCGTCGGGAAACCATGTATACTGAGCGCGGCCGCCCGCCGTGCGGCAGAATTCGCCGCCGCCCACCGGCCACGACGCGCGGGAGCGCCATGCTAGAGGTCCGGGGAGCCAGATCCGACGAGGTCGACGCCGCTATCGAGTGCGCGGGGCGCGCGTTCGGCCGCGACGATCCCGAGCGGGTGCGCGGCATGACGGACTTCTTCTCGAGAATCCACAAGCACGACCCGTACTTCCGCCCGGAGAACAGCCGCATCGCGGTGGTAGACGGCGTCGTCGCGAGCGTTGTCCAGGTATTCGACCGGGAGATTCTCGTCCAGGGCGTTCCTGTGCCATTGGGCGGCATCGGCAGCGTCGGCACCGACCCGGCCTACCAGCGACAGGGCCTCAGCAACAAGGTCTTGGAGGATGCCGCCCAGTACATGACACGCCGCGGCCTAGTCCTGTCCTCCCTCGGCACGGGCATCCACGACCACTACGGCAAGGTGGGTTGGCAGCGCTTCGAGCATCACGCGTACCTTGAGGTCGGTGTACCCGCCGCGCTGCCAGAAGCGCCTGAAGGCGTCACGATTCGACAGACGGAGTGGGCCTCGGATGGGGATGTCGTCGCGCGGATACACGAGCAATTCAGCCGTGGCGTATCCGGCGCCATCCATCGCCCTAAGGAGTTGTGGGAGGCCGCGCCTCGCTGGCGGGGCATCGACCCGTCGCGGCGCCACGTCGCGGAAGTCGGTGGCAATGTCGTGGCGTACCGCCAGGACGGCGGCCACGATGGCGACAGGATCGACGAGATCGGGCACGCGGAAGGGCACGTCGGCGCGGCGCACGCGCTGATACTCGGTTTCCTCGCCGCGAAGGCCCGCGGTGGCGCCACGAGCGTCCGCATCGACACCACCACCTTTGGCCCCTGGGTAGAAGGTCTCGGCGCCGAGATTACCACGGGACACTACGGCGGGTGGATGTATCGCATCAACGATCTTGCGCTGCTGATGGAGCTGCTATCGCCCGCCATGTCATGTCGCCTGGCCGCCTCCGACGACGCGGGATGGGCCGGATGCATCTCGCTGCAAACGGAAATCGGCGACGTTTCGGTTGCCGTGGAGCGCTCCGGGGTCACGATCCGGCGTGGCGAGCCCGACCGACAGTCGGACGCGCGGCTCGTGCTGACGCACAAGCAGGCGATAGAGCTCATATTGGGGCAGGTGGCGCCCGCCACGTTCGCGGAAGGCAGCGCGCCATCCGCGCTCGACGCCCTATTCCCCAAGACCGAGTACCGCTGGCACAGCTATGACGGGTTCTAGCATGCCGCCGTCCACCGCGTCGCTCCCGGCGTTCCACGCAGTGACAGTCCGTGAGCGCAGCACATGAACGACCAAAGGCCGACCGCGGAGATCGACGAGGTATCGCAGAGCACGTACGCGGCGTTGCGCGGCGGCCCCCATGTGCGCACATGGCTACGAAGGCGAAAGGCGATCTGTTTCTACGGGCACAACCAGCCCGCGCGCAACGTGCAGATACATGGGCTCCAGGACGCCGCGCGCACGTGGCGAATCCCGTTCTACTATGTGACGGTGGGAGATGAGGCGGGACTGGAACAGGTGCTCCAGCACGATAGCGTGCTGTTCATAACCACCGTGGCGGCTCTGCCGGGCCTGGCGCCGATGATGGGGCCGTGCAACGGCGCCGTCGCTCTCATCGCCAACTACTATGACGACACGCCGAACCCCAGGACGATCCACCCAGTCTCCGAGGAAGAATCCCGCATTCTGGACGAGCACGGGGGCAACGTGTGCGTCGCGCTGTCCGAGTGTTCGCCGGAGTGGGCCGAGCGTTACTGTCGCGGGTACGTCGAGAACCACGGCATCCCCGTGATGTCGTTCACGTGGGGCATCAACCTCCTGCGCCACTACCCCGTCCAGACGCCGAAGATCGCCGATCTGGTCTTCCTGGGGACGTACTTCGAGAAGGGCACGCGCGTAGACGATTACTTCGGCGAGCCGTTGCGCAGGTTTTCCAGCACCGTGGTTGGACACGGGTGGAGCGAGTCGCCGTTCGACATCCCCAACACAAGACTCGAGGACTTCAACGGCGCGGCGCCGACTCTCTATTCGGGTCACACGATCTCGCTCAACGTCCATCACGGATACGAAGAGGCCGGGCACACCTGCAACGAGCGGGCGTTCAATGTGCCCGCGTGCGGCGGGTTCATGGTGTCGGACTGCGCGCCACGTATACACGACTTCTTCCCAGAGGACGAGG
>NYZG01000444.1 GCA_002687025.1 Candidatus Poribacteria bacterium | reverse complement strand
TGAGCGCGTATTTCGTGGGTGGCGGCGCTTTCGTGCCCACCGACGCTGACTACGTGGACGGCCGGCTCTACGTCACGACCGGCTACTCGCCCCTCGATTACGTCCTGACGGCTTCGGTGGACCTGAGCGACGGCGTCGCTATGTCATGGACGCCGAGGGCGTTCGGGGGTCGGGGCGACGGCGCCGGGCAGTTCGGGACGGGGCACGGTGTCACGATCTCGAAGGGCCGCGCGGAGGTACACGTGTCGGACCGACCGAACGGCGAGATCGATCGCTTCTCACGTGACGGCGCGCATCTGTCCACATTGCGCCTGCCCGAAGGCGCATGGCCGTGCGACGTGGACTACGAGGGCGACTACGCAGTCGTGGGCTGTCTTTTCGGGCGGGACCACGAGCAAGGGGCGCCTATCTATGTCCTGAAGGGCGGCGCGGTGGTCTCGACCATCTGGCCGAAGGAGGAGCTTGGCCTGGAGCTGTTCCAGCACGTGCACAACGCCGCAATCCGCGAGGTCAACGGCGTGCTGTACATCGTCGCGCAGGCGTGGAATCCGGGGGACTTCGTCGTGCTGCGGCAGGTGATGTGACCGAGCGTCACGCGTCGACGCGGCCGAGATCAGTGCCGGCGAAGCGGGAGACGTCATGCCTCAGGCGCACGCCCTCTCATCAGTAGCCTGTGTGCGGGAGCGCCCTCGCAGCATCGCCGACGGGCCCTGCGCCTACGGTATGGGCCTGGGTACGCCGTCGTCCGGGGCTCACGGCGGATGGTGTCCCAACGGTGTCGCACGCGCGCTGCGTGGGCGCCGTGGCCCGAGTCGGCGTGGCTAGGGCAAACCACCGGGCCGCCTTCGCCGTAGCCGTCGCGACGGATGCGAGGCGTCGGCCACCCGTCGTGCGGACCCGAGGCGTGTCGATGTGGGAGGGCCGCCTGCGACAGTCCCTTGGCGGCGGCTTGCTCCGCGCGACGGAACGCGCAATCATCTGACGCGGATGTAGGGAGTCCAGCCTCAGCGGGCACGACGCGCCAGGAACGCCAGCCAGTGACAGAGACCGTCGTACGGCCCTATGGCCCATCGGACCTGCGCGTCTGCCGAGGTCTATGGGCGGCCCTCACGGAGGCGCACCGTGACCTGTACGATGACCCGACCATCGGCGGCGAGGATCCGGGCCTCGCGTTCGATGGGCATCTGGCGCGGGTCGGCGCGGAGCGCGTCTGGGTGGCCGAAGTCGCCAGGTCGGTCGTGGGATTCGCAGGTCTGATCGTGGAGGACGACGAGGCGGAAGTCGAGCCCGTCGTCGTCTCGCCGGAATGTCGCCGGGAAGGCGTGGGAGGTCTGCTTGTGGCGCGCGTGGTGGCTGAGGCCCGGACGCTTGGCGTGCGCTACCTCAACGTGCGGCCGGTCGCGCGAAATGCGGACGCAATCCGCTTCTTCCATCAGGCCGGGTTCGTGAACCTCGGCCACGTCGAGCTGTTCATGGATATGCGGCCCGCGGACGGCCGAGAGTGGGGCGATGGACAGACGGTCCACGGCCGCCGGTTCAGACTGTGAGAATCACCGTGATCCCGGCTACACGAGGATAGGAACCCGCCAACCTATGACCGTACAACGCGGAGCCGCCATCTGCGTGGCCATGGCAGCCGCCATCGCGTACGCAGGCGCCGCTGTGGCGACCGACTACGACCTCGCCAAGCAGGCTCTCCTTGTCATCAAGAGGATGGTCGCCCCTGCCAAAGCGGTCGAGGATATCTACGGGCTGCGCGGCCTGGCGTACATCGACGGTGTGGTCGTCGAGGGGTTGAGCGATGACCTACGCGCGGCGGGGGTGTCCGCGGGAGCCCTGCGCGATGTCGTCGAGGCGCGGCTGAGCGACGGAGGGTGGCACGTCACGGGTGTCCCGACCATCCCCACCGAGCACGTGTACGTCCGGGTCAGCGGCGTGGAGCTCCGCACGGGCGAAGGCGCGCGATATGGCTGGTACGCCGTCTCCGCAGAACTCTCCCTGAGACAGCCCGCGTTCCTCGAGCGCCTCGTCGAAGACGCCACCGTGCAGACGTGGGCGACGACATGGGACACGACCGCGCTGGTGTTCTCGCCGCGATCCGACGTGCGGGACGACATCGCCTCGGAATTGGCGCAGCAGGCCGAGAAACTCCTGGCAGACTGGCAGCGCGCGAACACACCGTAGAGACCACACGCGCCCGAGCCGACTCACTTCTCGGCGCGTCCCTTCCACCGATGCCCACATATCCGGCAGCGGCGTCCGCGACGCAGGAACGGGATCGGCACTCCCAAGACTATCCACGAAGCGTACACGAGCCTGCGGTGGCGCCACTCTCTCTGGATGTCGCTTGACCCACACTGCGGGCAGGCGACGGAGATGTCTTCGGCCGTCTCGCCCGTGTCCGGCTCTACGGCGGGGGTGTCGCCGTCCAGGAGGCGCATGGCGTGGGTCGCGTCTTCCTCGCGGGCCTGTAGTTTCACGCCGCCGACCGCATTGGACCAGGTCCAGTTCATGGTAACGAGGTGCTCGTCGGCGAGGAACGCCTGAATCCCGGCGTCTTCCAGCCTGGTCAGCGCGAGCCGCGCCTCCAGCGGCTGGCTGTAGCAGGCTACGGTCACGAGCCGGCGGGGCTCGACATGTTCGTCGGCGCTACGCATTGCCGGCCTCCGGCGCGGGTTGGGGCAGGGGTCGTCCACCCCACATAGCGCCACGGTAGCACAGAACTGCATCTGCCGCGTCGGCGGCGGGTCGCACGATCAGGCCGGTGTCTCCAGCGGGAGCGCGTCACGGAGGAGTCCGGGGAAGCGCGCCGGGAGACGTCCCAGCTCATCGACACGGGCCAGGCGCCGGACGGCCCTGAGAGGACGTTGCGGCCCGTTGACGACCTTGCCGAAGGCGCCGTATGCTTCGCGCTTCCCTCAACACGGGAGACGCATGGTGGAGGCGCGGGTCGTGCTCCTCGAGGAACTCGCCGCGAACGCATGGCCGGCTGCGATCGTGCAGCACGTAGACGGCTGGCGCCTGCGATTCAACGGCGGCGTGACGCGGCGGGCGAACTCGGTTCTGCCCATAGCGGATGGCGGGCGCTATTCGTTGGACGAGAAGACTCGGTTGGCAGAGCGCTTCTACGCGGAGCGGGGCGTGCCATGTCGCTTCCAGGTTGCGGACGCCACGGCGCCGCCGGGCCTCGATGCTTGCCTAGCCAACCGGGGATACGCCCGCGAGGCGCCCACCGCGGTGCTCACTGCGGAACTGAGCGTTGTCACGGCCGAAACTACTCTTCGGCCCGGCCTATCCGTCGACACCTCGGCCGCGATGACCGACGACTGGACGAGGGCGTACGACGAGGCCAACGGGTTCAGCGGCCCGGATGCCGAGCGCCGGCGGGACATCATGCGCCGCGTCCCCGTGCCGGCCGCGTACGCGCTCGCGCGCATCGATGGGGAGACTGTGGCCGTGGGTTGGGCTGCGGTCGAGCGGGCGTGGGCGGGAGTCTTCGGGATGACGACGCGGGTAGCGTGCCGGCGTCGCGGCGCCGGCCGAGCGGTGTTGCGGGCCCTGGCCGAGCGCGCGCGGGCGGGTGGGGCGAGGCGCATGTACTTGCAGGTGATGGCGGACAACGTCGCGGCGCGCGCGCTGTACGAAGGCGAGGGGTTCCAGCCGGAGTACGGATACCACTACCGCACGTTGGCCCACACGGTGACCCAGGCCGCCTGATGCCCGCGGCCGGCTATCGCTTCATCGTCGCCCACGTCGACGCGGCCTTTCCGGCTGGGTCCACGCGGAGCGACAGGCCGTACAGGACGCCGACCTCCTTATCGGTCAGCGCTCCCTCGTAGATCGCCACTTCGTCGACATCGCCCTCGTACCATATGCCCCCGAGATGTTGCGTATATGCCACCGTCGGCTTCTGTCCCGCCCCATAGGGTATGTCGATGGAATTCGGCGCCGGCGCGGTACCCTTCAGCTTGCCGTCGAGATAGATGCGCACGTTCTCGCCGTCCTCCGCAACGCCTACCACGTGATGCCACGCGCCGTCGGTCGGCCACGGGGTGTAGACCTGCGGCCACTGCTCCTTGTCGTCGCGTATCCATATCCCGACCTGGTTGGCGTCGCTGAGCTGGATGCCGTAGTTGTACTTGTCGTAGATGGGATTGCGGCTGCCGAGGGTCGGGCGGATGATCGCCTCCATCGTCACGCTTGGGAAGAAGATGTCGTCGGTCATCTTCACGTAGTCGACGGCGCCATCGAAGGACAGGGCCTCACCACGGAATCCGGCCACGGCTTCAGGCTTGCCGACGAGCGTGCCTGGGTTCTCGCCGAACTCCGGGCCGACCTCCCCGCCGGCGACGGTGGCCGCGTCGAAGGTCCACAGCGCGACGAGACCGTACTGCTCTCTCGTGCTGGCGGCCTCCGCGCCAAAGCCGATCGCCGCAAGCGCTAGACCGATCGCGATGGCCCGACCCGTGCATCCGTGTCGAGCAGTCATGTGCTTCCTCCTGGTCCGAGTTGGATGCTGCGGCGGGCCCGCCGCCCGTGTTGCTCCAGAGTCTGCGGCCCCGCCCGGCAAGTGACAAGTCCCGCGCGGGACGACGCGCACATCTGAAGAAGAAGCGCGCCCCGCATGTGCGAGGCGCGCTCAAGCGTTCGGTTCCGATGTGACGCGAGGCTATTTGAGGATCACCATGCGGCGTATCGCGCGGTACTCGCCGGCCTGCAGCTCGTAGAGATACACGCCGCTGGCGACCTGCTCGCCCGATTCGTTGCGACCATCCCAATACGCCGCGTCCCCGATGCCGGTGTAGTAACCCTCGGCGCGGTAGCCGAGCTCCAGCGTGCGGACGACGGCGCCGTCCTGCCCATACACGCGAACGGTCACATCCGCTGCCTGCGTCAGCTCGAACGGGATCCACGTCTCGGGGTTGAACGGGTTCGGGTAGTTCGGCATGAGCCGCGTGGCCGTCGGGGCGATCCACGTCAGCGTGACGCGGAGATCGTGCGTGCCGCCGGTGAGCGCCAACGACTGCCTCTCGGCCATGTCCACGCGCCTGCCGCCCGCTTGCATGGTGAGACGCCAGTGCTCCGGCACGCTCGGCCGCTGCCACTCGATGACACCCGATGAGCCGTCTATGCGCGCGTTCATCACCCACTCGGTCCCGCTGCGCTCCATCGCCTGGACGCTTCGGGTCAGTCGCCCGACCGCGTCGTCGACGGCGACGTAGAGCTGCGAGTACGCCCGAACCGGCGGCGGCGGAGGCATCGGGACGTCGAGCCGGTCGTAGCCGACCGACGCGTCGGAGCTCAGCCCCAGTTGCACGGTGCGCAGCGAGCCGTCTTCCGCCGCGAGGGTGACGGGCAGGCTCCAGTCGAGGCTCGACAACGCGGGCGCGGCCGCCATCTGCGCCGGGTGGAACAGAGACGAACCGTCCGGGCCGAGGTGGCGCGGCTGCGTGAGCTGGACATCTACCTGCGTGCCGGTGTCGTTGTAGACCCAATACCCATTGCCCGCGACGAGTTCATTCGCCAACGTGTAGCTGCGGCTACTCGGGTCGTACGCGAACACGGCGGCCTGGTTGTTGAACTGCGACGTGACGTTGCTGACCGGAAGGCCGGAGCCCGAATCCACGTTGGACGGCGCCCCAATGAGGTTCCATCCCGCGTTGAGATACGCCGTGACATCCCGTATGGACGAGCTGTCAACGTCCACATTGAGGCCGTATGCCCCGCCGTTGGAGTTGATGAAGACGCCCGCCGTGACGGCCGGCACTTCAGCCTGCGTCAGGAACCCGACGCCCTGATACTGGCCGTTCCACACGAACGCGGAGTTCGACATCGCGTCGAGGTTGCTCAGATCTCCGATGCCCGGGACCGATACGAGGTTCCAGCCGGCGATCAGATTCCCATCGACGAACGTCTCCCCCGCGGACGGCGTCAACACCACGTCGAAGTTGTACGACCGGTTGTCCGCCAGGTAAATCTCGCCCCACACGTCGCCCGTGAGTTCCCAGGTTTCACCGGTGGCCAGGTCGGCGATGGTCGCCGAGTGCGGCACGCCGGTGGAGGTGTCGAGCTGCATTACGAGCGCGTTCACGTCGGGGGCATACCAGCGTAGGATCGAGTCGGCGCCGGTAGTACCCGTGCGCACGTAAATGGGCCACGAGCGGGTGACCGGCGACGAGCTGATCTCCTGGATGTCCCGCAGGAGGGCGCCCGTGCTGGCGATCCAGGCACGGAAAGAGGTCCCGGGGGCCTCCGGTGGCGACTGCTCGGCCGTCATGTCCGTGATGCTGCCCGTGGTCGACGGGCCGGTCTCAATGGAGCCCTCGGGACCGACGCCGAGGCGCAGGTCCCGGTCGAAGCTCCCGTCGGACGCCACCACGTTGAAGGCTACTTCCGCCACGGGCTGGATCTTCACGGACAGGCTCGCCGTGACGGGGGCGCTGGGGCTCCGCTGTTGTCGGAGACCTCCAGCGTGACGGTGTCCGTCAGCGGGCCCCCGGCGCTGGCGACATCGTTGTAGATCGGGGCCTCGTAGCGTAACGAAGAGCCCGCTACCCACACTTCCGCGCCCAGGCTGGACACGGGGTTCGCAAACGCGAGGCTGTCGCCGTCGGGATCGTAGATGCTGGGATCTGGGATCTCGTCGAAGTCGATGTCCGTCAAGTCGACGATGGGCAGGTTCACCACGCTCCCGGATGCAACGAACGCGAGCCCTTCGCGGTCCACGACCACGGACTGGTTCACGTCGTTTATGCTCAGCTCGACGATGACCGAACCCGACGTGAGCGACGCATCGCCGTCGTCGGTAACGGTGATGATGAACGCGTCCGACGGCTCGAAGCTGCCGGAGCTCTGCGGCGTGCCGGCGAACTCCAACAGCAGCCCGCCCTCGCTGATGGCGCGCGACTCGCCCGCGAACATCTCGACGCTGCCGTTCGGGTCGATGAGCTTCCCGAGCGATGGCGTGCTCACGATGCTAAGCGTGTAAGACGGTCCGACGCCCCCGAGCACGTCGAAGCTGATCGTGGAGTTCGGGTCGTTGAACTCGTTGACGATGTACACCGGCCCGCCGGCGTCGGGAGACCCATCCGCGTTGGCATCCGACTCGATCAGGACTTGCAGGAGGTCGTCGTTTTCGATCGTCACCGTCGCAGTCGTAGTGACGGGGTTCGCGCCGTCGACATTCAGGAGACTGACGTCGAACGTCTCAACCGACTCGGCGATGGCGTCCGCGACGATCGTCACGTTGATGACGTAGGAAGCGTCCCCGGCCGGGATTGAGACAGATGGCGTCGCCAATTCGAGGTAGTCTGTGTCCCCGTCGGTGGCTGTGACCGGGGTCAGCGACACGTCGAACGTCACGGGTACGGTGGTCGGTTCGGACAGCTCCACGGACACGGCGGCGAACACCGGCGTGAACTCGTCGTTGCCCTCGAGGACGGAGACGCCGAATACGTTCAGGTCGGGCACGACCGGCGCGCCACCCGCCGAAACGCTGAGGTCGTAGACGCCTGCGTTTTGCACGAACCCATAGACCCTGACGTAGTGTGTCACGGCCGATACCGCCGTATAGACGATCTGGGAGCCGGCGCCGCCGGTTCCGAAGCTGTCACTTACCGGCGCGATGCCGCCCGGATCGGGATCGATATCGAAGAGCTCCAGGCCGGTATCGACATCGACGCCCAGATTGCTCGTCGTGATCGTGTACGTCTCACCAGCAGTCGCGACGAACTGGAAGAAGTCGACATCAGTACCGGTTCCCAATGCGTTGGACCATACGGAGCCATCGGTCGGGATCACGTTCGCGCTCGCCGCGGTGTCGTTCGCCTCGGTTTCGCTGCCCTGCGCGCGCGCAACGTCCGCGGACATGGCGACAGCGGCGGCCAGAACCAACGTCCAAACCCACGGTCGACCCGGTAACGGGAATCTACGCATGAAGCTCTCTCCATCCTGCGCCGGCGTTCCGCCCGAAAGACGCACATCCGTAACCTGCGAACCGGTCTGCCGTCGTTGAAGCGGTACGGGAAAAGCAATCCTTTGGCGGACGAGTAGCGCCACGATCGCCGCGCATCCGGCCCGGAAGCGCGGCGCACAACCTCCAGCGCGCATGAGCGCACTCCCACGATTGTATCAAACGTGCCAGGCCGATCAAGGTTCACGGCCGGTGCGGGATTCTCCCCACGCGGTTGCGCCTATACCCAGGGGTTGGCATATAGTATCCCTGCGCACACGGCGCAGCAAGCAGCCACCCATCCAGCAGCCACCCATCCAGCAGGAATCCATCAGCGTGAGCGAAGCCCACTCCGTCGAGCTACCTACCTGGGACTTGTCCGACCTATACTCCGGGGCAGACGACCCGGAGCTGACCCGAGACTTGGCGGACATGGGCGACCGAGCCCGGTCCTTCGAGGAGCAATACAAGGGTCGCATCGCGACATCAGAGCTGAAGGCCGATGTCTTGCTCACGGCGCTCCGGGAGTACGAGGCGCTGCTGGAGCGGCAGTACCGGCCGGGGTCGTATGCGCAGCTTCTCTTCTCGACGGACACGGGTGACGCCGCGAGAGGCGCGCTGATGCAGCGGGCTCGGGAAGCGAGCTCCGCGGCGTCTACCCATCTGATATTCTTCGATCTGGAACTCGGCGCGATCCCGCGGGACACTTACGACGCAATCATCGGCGACCCGATCCTCGCCGAGTACCGTCACTACGTCGAGCACGAGCGCCGCCTGGCGGAGCATCGGCTCACCGAGGCCGAGGAGAAGATCCTCGAGGAGACCGCGAACACCGGAGGGCGCGCCTTCGGGCGGCTGTTCGACGAGGTGAGCGCACGCCGCAAGTACGAATTCGACGGCGAGGAGCTGACGCAGAGCGTACTCCTCGCGAAGTTCCACGACCCCGACCGCGAGCTGCGCCGCAAGACGGCGGAATCGCTCACGGCCGGGTTGCAAGAGGATACGCACGTCCTCACCTACATCTTCAACACGCTTCTCCACGAGAAGCAGACCAAGGACCGGCTGCGCGGATTCGACACGCCCGAGGCGTCGCGGCATCTCGACAACGAAGTCGCCCCCGAGGTGGTCGAGGCCGTGGTCGACACGTGCGTGGCGAACTACGACATCGTCGCGGACTACTACGACCTGAAGCGTCGAGTGCTCGGTCTGGACGAGCTCACCGACTACGATCGCTACGCTCCCATCACGGGTGAGACGTCGAACGTGCCGTTCGCCGAGGCGAGGACGCTCGTATTGGACTCTTTCGACGGCTTCGACCGACGACTCAGGGACGCCGCCGACCCGTTCTTCACCCGTGGGTGGATCGACGCCGCGTTGGCGGACAACAAGCAGGGCGGCGCCTACTGCGCGGGCGTCACGCCGGACCTGCACCCGTACGTCTTCATGAACTACATGGGCACGCCGCGGGACGTGATGACGTTGGCGCACGAGCTTGGCCACGGCGTCCACGATGTCTTGGCGGCGGAGCAGTCGCTGCTGAACTACCACCCCGTTCTTCCGCTCGCGGAGACGGCGAGCACGTTTGCCGAGATGCTCGTGTTCGACAAGCTGCGCGGGACCCTGGAGTCCCCGGACGAACGACTGGCGCTGCTCTGCGGGAAGATCGAGGACACGTTCGCGACGGTGTTCCGGCAGATCGCGATGTACCGATTCGAGCAGCGCGCCCACCGACTGCGCCGCGAGGAGGGCGAGCAGACGGCCGAGGCGTACTCCGCCGTCTGGCAGGAGACGATGCAGGAGATGTTCGGCGACTCGCTGAGGCTGGGCGAGGGGCACGCGTCGTGGTGGCTCTACATCCCGCACGTGTACCGCGTGCCGTTCTACGTCTACGCCTACGCGTTCGGGGAGTTGCTCGTGCTGTCGCTCTACGGCCAGTACAGGCGCGTTGGCGGGGAGTTCGTGACGAGCTATTTCGACCTGCTTCGCGCTGGTGGGTCGGCGGCTCCGGCCGAACTCGTAAGCAGGATGGGCTTCGACATCTCCTCGCGCGACTTCTGGCAGGCGGGCTGCGATCTCATCCGCGACGCCGTCGAGGAAGCGAAGGCGCTCGCCAAGGAAGTCGGGCGAGTCTGACGTCGACAGGTCGGGAGAGGACGACATGGAAGCGCCGCGCTTCGACAAGTACTACCGCTACGACGAGATGGTGGCACTGCTCGCGCAGCTCGCGGACGAGTTCCCCACGCTCGCGCGGGTCGAGGTCATCGGGCAGAGCTACGAGGGCCGCGACATTCCGGCGCTCACCGTCACGAACGCGGACACGGGCGCGGCGCTGAACAAGCCCGCGCTCTACATCGACGCGAACATCCACGGCTCCGAGGTGACGGCGTGCACGTCGTGTCTCTACATCGCGTGGCGACTGCTGAGCGGCCACGCGGACGACGCCGAGATAGCCGCGATGCTCGACACCACGGCGTTTTACCTGATCCCGATGGTCAGCCCGGACGGCGTGGAGCATTGCCTGTCCACGCCGGGGCGCGTGCGTAGCGGGACACGTCTGTATCCGCACGAGGAGGAGAAGGACGGCCTCTACCCGGACGACGTGGACGGCGACGGCCGCATCCTCCAGATGCGAATCGAGGACGACACCGGTGGATGGAAGGTGTCGGAACACGACGACCGGCTGATGATCCCTCGCGAGTTCAACGACACGTTACCCCACACGGGCGGCCCGTTCTATCGCGTGTATCAGGAAGGATCGATCCGCAACTTCGACGGCGTGGAGGTCAGAAGCGCGCCGGCGAAGCAGGGGCTCGACTTCAATCGCAACTTCCCGTCGAACTGGCGCATCGGGTCTCAGCAGGGCGGCGCGGGAGATTGGCCGTTCTCGGAGCCCGAGACGCGCGCGATCGCGGAGTTCGTGAAGGCACATCCGAATATCGGAGGGATGCACAGCTTCCACACGGGGTTCGAGGCGATCATCCGCGTGCCGTGCAGCGAAAGCGACGACGACATTCCACGTGAGGACGTCGCGCGGTTGCTCGACATCGGGAACTACGGCAAGGAATGCACCGGCTACGCGATGTTTTCCTACAACGAGCTGTACAAGAACATCTACGAGGCGTACGGCGACCACGCGGCGTGGGCGTACCACCACCTCGGCCTCCTCTACTACTGCGACGAACTGTGGGACATGCGCGCGCGCGGGAACCCCGAGCCGATGGAAGTCAACCGCATGGAGAAGGAGCGCGACCACGCGGGCCTAGAACAGATGCACCTGGACATGCTGCGCTGGACGGATGAGACGCTGGAGCAGGACGGGTTCATTCGATGGACGCCGTTCGAGCATCCGCAACTGGGCCCGGTGGAGCTCGGAGGATGGCGTCCGTTGCTGGGGAACAACTCGCCCTTTGAGTGTCTCGAAGAGACGTGCCGGAACATCCACGACTTCACGTTCGCACACGCCAAGTCGCTGCCGCGTGTCTCCGCGAGCGTGCATGAGACGGAGTCGCTTGGCGACGGCGTGTGGCGAGTCTCGGTCGCGGTCGTGAACAGCGGGTACCTCCCGACGAGCATTACGCGTCGCGCGGTGGACCTGGGCGTCGCGAAGCAGGTCACGGCGACCATCTCACTGCCGGCCGACGCCGAGATCGTCTCAGGCGCGCCGAAGCAGGAGCTCGGGCATCTCGCGGGCTACGGAGGCCGCAAGAAAGCCGAGTGGATCGTGCGTCTCGGTGAGGCGGCGACGTGCGACGTCGAGATCCACAGTGAGAAGGGCGGCGCACAGTCGGTCGCCGTCGCGTGCGAGGCGTAGGCGCGGCATGGGCTGGGACGAATCGCTAGCGCAGTTGAGGATGGTGTGGCCGGCGTCCCGTGTCGCGTGTCCTCCGACCGTGGAGCTACCTGCCGAGTACGTCCTTCGCGAGTACGCGCCCGCCGACGACGAGCGTCGGTTCTACGAGATCATGGACCTCGCCGGCTGGCCGGGCTGGGACGGCGGCCGCTTGCGCCCAACACTCTCGAAGGTCATCCCGCGCGGTTGGTTCGTGGTCGCCTCTCGGGACACCGACATAGCCGTCGGCACGGCGATGTGCCTGCACAACTACAAGCGGGTCACCCCCTTCTGGGGGAACCTGGGTTGGCTCGCGTGCGACCCGGCGCATAGTGGGCGTGGGATCGGGAAGGCCCTGACGGCGGCCGTGGTGTCGCGCTTTATCGAGGCGGGGTATGAGAAGATCGACCTCTACAGCGAGGACTTCAGGCTCGCCGCGCTGAAGACGTACCTGCGCGTCGGCTTCCATCCGCTGCTGTACGCGGACGACATGTCCGGCCGATGGGAGGACATCTGTCGCCGGATCGGATGGCCGTTCTCGCCGGAGACGTGGCCTTCCGCGACCGGCCACGGCTGAGCCCGAAGCGTCAGCGCGAGGGCTCAACACCAGGTTCCGCGAAGTTCCCCGCGCGATCGTACCCGGCTTCCTCTGCCTCGCGGACGGACCCGAGTTGCACGCGGTTCGACGGCTTCACGAGATCGGCCGTCGGCGAGCCCGGGAAGTGGTACTTGCGGCTCTGCCGGTTGCCGACGACCGGGCCGCCGTATCCCTCGGACGCTTCGGCTGACGCGTCGCCCGAAGCGTCGCTCGGAGCGGTCGTGACGACCATGTGTCGCAGGTCCTCGGAGTCGCCGTACGGCGTGAACGTCGCGACGCCCCGCGTAAGCGTGTCGTACCGCGCGAGGCCGAGCTGAGTACCAACCCACAGCACGGGGCCGTCCACCGCGAGAGACAGGACGTTGTCGTGCGGCAGACCGTCGACGGCGCTCAGTCGCGTCCACTCGCGCGTGGTCTTGTCCAGACGCATGACGCCCGCGTCGAACGTGCCGAACCAGATGGCTTCGGCGCCGACCACCGCCGAGGTGATGCGCTGGCTGACCAGCGGGCCCCCATCGGAGTTGGCGTAGGTGTCCCACGAGTCGGCGCCCGTGTGGTAGACGGACACGCCCGCGTTGTGCGCGAAGTAGACGTCCTCGCCATCGACGGCGACGGCGCTGATCACGTTGTCGGCCAGCCCGTTCTCCGTCGTGAAGGTGCGCCACAGGTCGCGTCGGTCGTGGTATTGGCTGGCTCCTAGCCGTGTGCCGATCCACACCTCATCTCCCTGCGCGGCGATGGACCACACGTCGTTGTACACCAGCGTCTCTGAGTACTCCCGGTCGAGCTCGTCCGCGGTGAGTTCCATCGCCGCCGTGTACGACACCCACGCGTTGCGATCATCGGATAGGCGCGTGAACTTGCCCACGCCGCGGGTCGTGCCCATCCACACGTCCGTCTCGTCTACGGCGATAGCGGACACGGTGTCGCTCGGTAGCCCGTTCCACACGCGGAAGTTCCACCATCGGTCGGTGATCTTGTCGTACCGGTAGGCGCCCTGACCCGTGCCGACCCACAGGTAGCGCGGATCGACGGTCAGCGCGCGAACGTGTGCGATGGTCCTGAACCAGCGTACCGGCCGCCAGCCGCCGTACATCTTGTCGTAGCGCGAGATGCCTTCGCTCGTGCCGGTCCAGACGTAACGCTCGTCGACAGCGACGGCCCGGACCTCGGCGCCGGTCATCTGCTCGCGGCTGCGGAATATCGTCCATGTCCAGGAGGCTATGTTGTATCGGCCGATGCCCGCTGGCGTCGCGATCCACGCGTAGGTGTCGTCGCCGTTCAGGCCTCGCTCGCCGACGACGTCGATGGGGAGATGGTTCTCCTGGCTGAACCGCGCCCACGTGCCCGAGGCGAGATGGTACCGATGGACGCCGCCCTGCCTGGCCGCGAGCCAAAGGAAGGCTCCCGCTTCCCACGCCTCGACGACCTGCGCTCCCCATTCCTCCCGCGGGCGTATGGTGAGCCACTCGCCCGTCTTGCGGTGGTACCCCGTGACGCTGCCCTCCTGCCACTCGTCGTAGAGGATCCACACGTACTGATCGCCGACGACGACCTTGGAGACGAAGTCCTGTTCGAGCACATCGCCGTCGGAGTACACGGTCCACACGCCCGTGTGCTTGTCGTACATCGACAGCGCGCCGTTCCCGCGTCCATTCCAGTGCGCGACCCAGACGCGGTGGCCCTCGACCTCGATCCAGCGTGCGCCCGTCTGCGCGAGGCCGTCATCCTTCATGTGGACAGTCTCGGAGCCATCCTCGCCGAACCGCCGTACGCCCGACGAGCTCAGCGTGAGCCACACGCCGTCGGCGTCGGCGCTCATGTCGTAGACATAGTTGCGCGGGTGGATGAGACGCGACGGCCGGAAGCGCGACCACTCGTCGCTGGCGATGTCGAGCCGGCTCAGGCGTGTCGAGAACTCCGAGGCGACCCACGCCACGTTGTCCGAGACGGCCAGCGTGCGCACGTTGTTCGACTGTAGGCCGTCGGCGGTCGTGTAATGACGCCAGCCGTCTGACGCGTGGTCGTACCTCAGCACGCCGTAGTCGGTGGCGAACCAGACGCGTCCGTTCGCGGCCACGATGCGCTTCACCTCGGTCGGCGCCTTCGCGCGCGTCGTGCCTAGGATCGTCTCGCGGGTGAACCGGCGCCATGTCCCGTCACGGCGGTCGTGACGGACGATCGCGCCGTTGACCGACTTGACCCAGTTCGAGAACCAGATGTAGTCGCCGTCGTACGTGATGTGGGCGGCGCTGTCCTCGACGAGGGGGTCGCGGACGACGTACGCGTCGTGACTGACCACGCCATCGGTCGGATCGAGATGGGCGAGGCCGTTCGTCGCGCCTATCCACAAGCCGCCGTCTGCGCGTGACGCGAGGGAGCGAATCGACAACCCCGCGACGGGCGCCGCAGTGACCTCCAGCGTCGCACTATCCAGGGAGCCCAAGCCGGACGGCGACCCGAGCCATATCGTCTTGCCATCCGCCCCGCGCACAACGCTCGTCAGCCGGCGGCGGTGACCGACGGGGATAATCGTGACCCCAGTTTCCGAGTCGTGTCGGACCAGACCATCGTCGGTCGCGAGCCATGCCGCGCCATTCGCCTCAGCCATGTCGTTCACCGGGCTCCGAGTCCATATGCGGGTCAGGCGGCCGGGCTCCGAGCCGGCCAGGTATGCGCCGTCTTCCGCGCCCACCCAGACGCCGCGCTCGCCAGCCGTCAGGGAGAGGACGCGCTGACCTGCGCCGTCGGGCAGTGCGTGGTCGATGCCTTCCGCGTCCCGTTGGTACAGACCGTCATCGGCGCCGACATACAGCCCATCGGCGGCGTGGGCGAGCGCCGTGATGTAGCGCCCGGCCGCGGCGACTTCCTCGACGACAAGAGCCCCATCGCGCAGTCGGGCCCGCGAGAGCCCGCGTGACGTGCCCACCCACAGGACGTCGCCTCGTGTCTCCACGGCTGTGATGTACTCGGTCGGCAGGCCGTCTCTCTTGCCAAAACGCGTCCATGCGTCGGTCGACGGCTCGTGGCGGTACAGGCCGCGAGGGGTCGCGAGCCACACCGCGCCGTCGGCGTCTTCGGCGATGTCGACGATCTCCTCCTCCGGCGGGGAGTCGGCCTTGGCGTAGTGAGTCCACCGGTTGCGGACCTTGTCGTAGACGCTGACGCCGTTGTCCCGCGTCCCTAGCCACACCTCATCGCCGTGGACGGCGATGGCGCTCACGTGGTTGCTGGCAAGACCGTCGTCGGTGGTGTACTGAATCCACGAGTCGACGGCGCGGATGTATCGCTGAGCGCCGCCGTTGCCCGCGCCGATCCAAATGCTCGACCCGTCGCTCAGGATCGCGGTGATGTCGTCGCTGTTGAGCAGGTCGGACTTCGTGAAGGTCTGCACGAACGATCTGTTGACCTCGTCGTATACGCTGATGCCACTATCTTCGGAGCCCAGCCAGACGAGGTTGTCCGCGATGCCGATGGCGGCCGTGGCGCCCTCCACGAGGCCGTCCTGCCGTTGATACACGTTCCACGAATCGGTCGTGCTGTCATAGCGATTGGCCCCGCGGTACGTGCCCACCCACACGGAGTCCCGACCAACGGCAAGCGCCGTCACGCCGTCTTGAGAGAGGCCGTCGCCGCGGTTCCGCACCGCCCAGCTCTCCGTGCGCCGGTCGTAGCGACTGACGCCGTTGTAGGCGGTGCCGACCCAGACGTACTGGTCGTCGAGCGCGATCTTGTTGATGTCGTTGGCTCCGACGCCCTCTCGTTCCTGGAACGTGCGCCACGTGTCCGCCTGCACGTCGTACACGTTCACGCCTGCCCGCGTGCCGAACCACACCGCGCGGTCGTCGGCGACGACATCACGCACGTCGTCGGACTCGAGGCCGTCGTCCTGCGTGTAGTGCATCCAATTGCCCGTGGCCCGCACGAGCCTGGACACGCCTCGGTCGGTGGCTATCCACACGTTCGTCGCGTCGGCCGATATCGCTCGGACGCGGTTGCTGATGAGCGTCCGCTGAGTATCCGCCTTCGACGCGGCGGGCGCGGCAGCCGCGGCAGACGCGGGTTCGCTAGACCCGCTCGGGGAGCGTGCCGACGGATGCGACGAACAGCCCACGACGACGGCGGCGAACATCAGGAGCAGCGCTCGGACAACGGCGCGTCGCATGGTCGGTTAGCTCCATCCTGGAAGCGAACGAAAAAGGGAGGCCGAGGCGGGCTAAAACCACTCTTGTACCTGGCGTATGCTCGCCAGGTACAGATGACGACAGCGCGACTCAGCCCCCGAGGCGTCCTGTCTGGCAGGAGCCCCGGGTATTACCCCCTTGGTCCTGAAACTGTTTGCAGCGCGAGCCCAACCGGAGCCGGGGCCGGCCACCCCCAGCGGCGGTCATGCAGAACTCCCGCGCCCGGCCCCGTGGGCCAGAAGGCGCGTGCGAAGACCTCCCAGTGCGCCTTCTCCGACACGATCGGACAGCGACACCGCGGATGACAGCGCCCTTCCTCGGCGGCCTGACGAGACACGTACACGACGTTCTCCGCGTGGTCCCGACACCTCGGACACGCCTTCCGGCCCCTAACGCTCGTCCGGTAGATAAGGCACGCTTCCGGCCGCACCAGCATCACTGGGGCATTGCCGCGAAAGTCCGGGCCGTGCACCGCGACGCGCGTTATTCCCCCCGCGGCCTCAAGCGTAGGCTGCACGACGCCGTCGAAGTCGAAAGTCACCTCGCCGCGTACGGCGGGCCTGCCGGCGGACTGGAGACCCATGCAGGACGCCCTCGACGGCGCGTCGCCGAGGCCGGACACATGCGCACGGAAGACGTTGCGGCGGCCGACAAGCAGCACGTTGGGCGTCAGCTGACACCGCACCACCGTCGGCGAACCCGAGGCAGCAGTCTCCCCGAGCGCAAACGCCACACCGGAGATGCCCAGGAGGCGCAGGAATTCCGACCTGCTTATCGTCGCCAGATTGGCCATACGTCGCATTCAGATCCTGTCAGAACTTCGCGAAAACGCGGACGAAGGTCTCCATAAAGTTCGCGTCGTTCAGGTCGCCTCGCGCCCGCTGATCGATGTACCGCGCGCCGATGTGGAGGAACATGTCGCGGTTGTATGCCTGGAAGCTCTTCTCCATCTCGGCGAGCACCGCCTGCCGGATGAAGTCGTTGTCGTCTTCCAGCAGATCGTCGAACAGGAGCAGTTGCACGCCGCCGGTTAGCCGGATAGTCGGCGTGAATTGGTTCTCGACGCGGAGGATGACAGCCGTCGCCATGTCGCGCACGTCCGTCTCGTCGATGCGCCGCAGTCGCACGCGTTCTACCTCGCTGGGTACCTCGATTCCGTCATCGCCGGTCACGAAATCCGCGACGGCGACATCTTCCAGGCGCGCCTCGTCCCGCCGGAAGCCGTCGCGGACGGTGTACTTCAGCATCGGACTGACTTCGAGCTTCTTCGACGGGCGGAATGTGTAGCGCGCCTTCAGGATGCCCACCTCGTACTGTTCGTCTTCTCCGTCGATGTCCAGGTCGTACTGGAGCTTCGCACGGGCCGTCGCGACGAATTGTCGTATCCCCGAGTATTCCCACGTCAGCTTGGTCGTGTTGATGATGTCGTTCTGCATCGAGATCGGGTCGCGGCGTCTGCGCTCGACCTCGGTGACGCCCTCGAATTCGAGGAAGCCAATCTCGCCCGCCGCTTCGAGGGCGGCCGTCTTGGGAAGGGCGCGATATGCCGCGGCCTCCGCGGGGCTCAGCCGCGCCGCGAAGTGCCACGTCTCGTCGGGGATCGCGTCTCGCACGTACTTCAGCTCGTTGTCGAGCTGCAACACGGACGCCTTCCCGACGGTTCGGCGGTGTTCGACGTTCGAGAAGAGCTTTGTCGCCGTCGCGTGCGGCGTGACATCCTCGTCGCCGAGGGTGGTCTCGTAGCGCACGCCGAGGTCCACGTCCGTGGCCGTGTCGCGCGTGGACTTCCGCCGCGTCAGCCACAGCCGCAGGCCGCGTCTGGCCGCGTCGAATTCGTAGTTCGGGTCCTTGTCGTTCTCTTCCTGATCGCGGACGCCGTTGTTGTTGCGGTCTCCTTCGTCCAGGAAGTCCTCGTCGACGTCGAACAGAAGGACATCGTCCTCGTAGTCGAAGACGCCGTTGTCGTTCTTGTCGAGGTCTCCCGGGATGATCTTCGACGGTGGGTCCAACGGCGTGTTGTCGGTATAACGGTCCTGGTCGTCGTTGTCGCCGACGGATCGTGAGGCGTCGAAGTGAGGGCCGACGCGGAACGCCTCCAACTGGACGATCGTGTCGCCGATCGTGTGGAACTCCTTGTAAACCGCGGCCGACGCGTCGGCGCGTCCTCGCAGGTCGTTCGTCACGGAGCCCTTGGGAGTGATCGCGAACTCCGCCTTGCGGCCTATGTTTGTGAAGCTCGCCTCGACGTCGACCGACAGGACGGGCGTCTCGCGGAAGTACCACGCCGCGCCGTACTTCGCACGGGACGTCTTCGTCACCTGACGCAGACCGACGCCGGACCCCGTGATGTGTTCCTGCCCAATCACCGGGTTCAGAGAGCCGGGGACCATGATCGCGGACCAGTCGGTGCGTTTGCCGCGCACATCCCAGCGTACGCCCGTCATGTCCACCTGGTCGAAGCTCAGACGCGTGAAGGTAGTGGGCACCTCACCGAGGCTGAGGATGTTCTTCGTAGCTCCCGCCTGTTCCTCGATGATCATCACGCTGTGGAAGCCGCGCCGGAAGATGCGGTCGAAGTCGAACTCGTTCTGTTGGACGTGATGGTCCTCGACGTCGGTGAGGAAGTCGCGGCGCTGCGTGAAGTCGTACTCGACACGACCCGACAGAAACAGCTTGCCGAAGAGGCTGTACACCTCTTGGCCGTGCGCTTGATGAGCGGCTCCCGCCACCGCGACACACGTCGCAAGCAGAAGCGCGCGTCTGACGAAGATCATGCAACTCACCCTGGTCTTGACGGACGGGCGCGATCGCGCGGGGCACAGTATGCCCTATTTCACGTACGCGTGGATGCACGTTTCGCGCCGGGCCTCATCACGAACAGCCGCCCATCCCCCTTGGTAGTAGGGAGATTTCGGTCGCGCCGGGCACTTCTACAGCACGCTCCGGCACGCACACGGCATGGGTATAGTGGGACGCGGCGACACATCCGTGCACCCGTTTCTCGCGGGCGCCCGCCGAGAGGACGGATGGCATCGCACACGAGGCGCAGGTAGGCGTGGGATGCTTCGACCGCGGCGAACGGCGAGTGGCGCCTACAGCGGCGTGAGACGGCGGGCCGGAGCGGATCGTGTCTCACGCGCCCGCACATGAGATAGTGTCGCGTACAGGAGGAGACGCCATGCTGCTTGTCGACGCGCACCTCGATCTCGCCATGAACGCACTGAATTGGGACCGGAATCTCGATCTCGACGTCTACGCGATTCGGGAACACGAACGAGACATGTCGCAGAAAGGCCGAGCGTGTGGCACGACCACGCTGCCCGAGATGCGGAAGGCCGAGGTCGGCCTATCGGTCGTGACGGTCATCGCGCGCACGGCGCGGCCCGAGAGCGACGCCGCGGGCTCCGCCTGCCAGGAGATCTCGTACGCCCACGCGCAGGGACAACTCGCCTACTACCGCGTGCTGGAGTCTCAGGCGAAGATCCGCATGGTGACGGATGCCCCGGGCCTCGACGCCCAGCTAACCGACTGGCGTGCGTCTGCTGCCGAGGCGCCGCTCGGGATGATCCTGAGCATGGAGGGCGCGGATCCCATCGTGTCGCCGGATCAGGTCGCTTCCTGGTGGGATGACGGGCTGCGCGTGGTCGGGCCGTCGCACTACGGGGTCAGCGCCTACGCGCACGGCACGGGCACGGAAGGCGGTCTCACCGATCTTGGCCGGCCACTCCTGGACGCGATGGCGGACGTCGGGATGATCCTCGACCTGACGCACCTCGCCGATCAGGCGTTCTGGGAGGCGGTCGAGGCGTTCGACGGCCCGGTGTTGGCCAGCCACAACAACTGCCGCGCGCTCGTGTCCGGGGGGCGGCAGTTCACCGACGATCAGCTCAAGGCGGTCATCGAGCGCGGAGGCGTTATCGGCGCGGCCCTGGACGCGTGGATGCTCTACGAGGGCTGGATCAAGGAGCGGACACAGCCGGAAGTCGTGAGCCTGGAGGCAGTGGCCGATCACATAGACCATGTGTGCCAGCTCGCCGGGAACGCGCGCCATGCCGGTATCGGAAGCGACCTCGACGGGGGATACGGCACGGAGCAAACGCCGCACGACCTGGACACCATCGCCGACCTCCAGAAGATTGCCGACCTGCTGCGCAAGCGCGGCTACACCGAAGCCGATGTCGAAGGCGTGATGCACGGGAATTGGATTCGCCTGTTCCGCGACGCATGGACGGAGACGAGTTAGCGTCGCCGCGCGCCGTGCCTTAGGCTCGCAACTGCGTCCGTCGCGCGACCCTGACGACGTCACCCGTGGGGCCGACACGGCGATCGTACGGTCGCGTCTCCCACATGAGCCAGAATACCCCGGCAGAGAACACGGCGAGGAAAGTGACCGTGAAGGCGATGCGGTATTCGGGCGTGGCGGGAGGGCCGGGCTTGAAGGTGTGTTGTAGGAACTCCATCGTGGTCAGTTCGGCCGCTTCCTCGTCCGTGATGTCCGGCTCGAACATCTCCGTGCCGCCGCCGACCAGGCCGCCGACAATCCCCCCAACCAGAAAGGCCGGTATCAGGCACATGAGCGAGGAGCCGACGAATCGCCCGAACATAGTGCGATCCAACAGTGGTTGTGCGGGTCACCGGAGACGCAACCGACATCGGTTGCGAGTATACGCCCGCATCAACGAGAACGACAATCCGACTGGGATGTTCGCGGGACGCCGGCACAGACAGGATGGCCGCTAGCTAGGACTACCCCAAAAGACAGACGCCCCCGCTTGCGGCGGCCCGGCGCAAGCCGCATGCTCCTGAAACCCCGCATCCCGGAGCGCGACCGTGACATCTCCCGACTTCCTCATCGGCGGTGACATCTCCGCGCTCAGACGCCTCGAACGCCAGGGCGCGCGCTACACGGATGGTGGGAAGCCCGACGATGCCATCGCGATAATGCGCCGTCACGGCTGCAACTGCTTCCGACTGCGTCTGTTCGTGGCCCCGAATCACCAGGGCGTCGTCGTGAACGACCTGCCGTACACCGCAGAACTCGCGAAGCGGATCAAGGACGCAGGCGCGCGTTTCCTCTTGAACTTCCACTACTCGGACACGTGGGCCGACCCCGCGCATCAGCACAAACCCAAGGCGTGGGCTGATCTCGATCTGGACGCGCTCGCGGCTGCCGTCCACGACCACACCGTCGAGGCGATCGCAACCCTCGCCGAAGCCGGAGCCGCGCCGGACATCGCGCAGGTGGGCAACGAAGTAACGCCCGGCATGCTGTGGCCGGACGGGAAGCTCTACGACGCGGGCGACCCCGACGAACAGTGGGACAACTTCGCGCGCCTCCTCCGCGCGGGCGTGGACGGCGTGCGATCTGCCGCGCCGGAGGCCCGCGTAGCGTTGCACATCGACAAGGGAGCCAGCCGCGGCGCCACGAAGTGGTTCTTCGATCACATCGCCGAGCATGACATCGACTACGACGTCATCGCGCTGAGCTACTACCCCTGGTGGCACGGGTCGATGGACGACGTGCGGGAGAACCTCGAAGCCGCCTCCCGGGACTTCGGCAAGGACATTCTGCTCGTGGAGACCGCGTATCCCTACGCGACAACCGATTTCCGCGCCGCCGACGGCTGGAAGGCCCGCATGCGCTGGCCCACGACCCCCGACGGCCAACGCGACTTCCTGAGCGAGCTGATCGCAACGGTTCGTGCGACTCCCGACGGCCGCGGGATCGGCGTCCTGTGGTGGTACCCGGAGTCCATCCCCACGCACGGCTTGCATATCTGGTACGGCGGCCGGAACGCGCTCTTCGACGCGCACGGCGCGGCGTCTCCGGCGTTGCGCGCGCTGGGATCCATCGACGGGCCCGAGGCCAAGCGGTGAAGGACGCCCGGCGCGAGCTCATCGAGACTCCGCGAGTCGGAGTACTGCCGAGTCTGCTTCGCTGAAGGAGCTCAACATGAGCGACCCGAGGAACATCGTGAACGGCTCGGAGATTCCCACCGAGTCCTATGCCGATCAGCCGTACATCGTGCGGACCGACGATGGCGCCTGGCTGTGCGCCGTCACGACCGGCGGCGGACACGAGGGTCAACCGGGACAACACGTCGTCACGATGCGCAGCACCGACCTGGGCAAGACGTGGGGCGACCGCGCCGTTGTCGAGCCGGCAGACGGACCCGAGGCGTCCTACGCCGTGCTGCTCAGGACCTCCTACGGGCGCGTCTACTGCTTCTACAACCACAACACGGACAACCGGCGCGAGGTGATCGCCGACGACCCGCCATACGCCGGCGGCAAGTGTACGCGCGTCGATTCCGTCGGCTACTACGTCTTCAAGCACAGCGACGACCATGGCCGCACGTGGTCGGCCGAACGGGGCCGCATGCCGGTTCGCGAGTTCGATATCGACCGGGCGAACGCCTATGGCGGGAGCGTCCGCTTCTTCTGGAACGTCGGCCGGCCGTTCACGCACGACGGCGACGCCTACATGTCCCTTCACAAGGTGGGAGGGTTCGGGCACGGTTTCTTCACGCGCTCCGAAGGCGTCCTCGTCCGCAGCCCGAACATTCTTACCGAACCCGATGTCGGGAAGCTCTCGTGGGACACGCTGCCCGATGGCGACGCCGGCCTGCGCACGCCGCCCGGTGGCGGGCCCATCGCGGAGGAACAGAGCTACTGCGTCCTGAGCGATGGGTCGTTCTACGTCGTCTACCGAACGGTGGACGGTCAGCCGTGCCACGCGTACAGCCGTGACCGTGGCCACACGTGGACGGAGCCGCGATACAAGGCGTACGTCGACGGCCGACCGATGAAGCATCCGCGGGCCGCGAACTTCGTATGGCGTTGCTCGAACGGCAAGTACCTCTACTGGTTCCACAATCACGGCGGCCGCGACTACTTCGGCCGCAACCCCGTGTGGATGTGCGGAGGCGTCGAGATCGACTCGCCGGACGGGAAGCTCATCGCGTGGTCTCAGCCGGAGATCGCCCTGTACGACGATGACCCAGCGACGCGCATGAGCTATCCCGACCTCGTGGAGCAGGACGGCCGCTACTTCCTGACGGAGACGCAGAAGACGGTCGCTCGCGTTCATGAGATTCGGCCGCAGTTCTTCGACCGGCTGTGGGATCAGTTCACGCGTCGCGGGGTGACGCAGGAAGGGCTGACCCTCGACGTCGCGGGCGCCGATGTCGCTCACGCGTCTACTCTGGACCTTCTCTCGCCGGTGAACGCGGGGGTTGGGCTCACGTTGGACCTGTGGTTCAGGCTCGACGCGCCCGGGACGCGCGGCGTGCTCGTCGATGGTCGCGCCGCGGATGGCTCCGGCATCGCGATGGAACGCACAGACGCGGGCGCGGTCGAGCTGATGCTGAGCGATGGCATGGCCGAGAGCCGCTGGGAATGCGACCCGGGTCTGCTCGAAACCGGTCGCGCGCACCACGTCGGCGTGATCGTGGATCCCGGGCCGCGGCAGGTGCTGTTCGTCGTCGACGGCAAACTGAACGATGGCGGCGAGCATCGGCAGTTCGGCTGGGGGAGACTGAATGCCGACATGGACGTGGCCGCTGCGCGGACCGCGTCCGTCCGAATCCTCACGACCTCGGGGATCGAGCGGCTGAGGCTTTACGACCGCGCCCTCGCGGTGTCGGACCTGATCGCCGCGTATCGCGCGGGAAGCTGCTGACGGGCGATGCCCCTCGACATCTCGGCTTCCTCGTGCGACCATCGCAGCCGGACAGGTTCTGAACTCGGGAGGAGACACCGATGGCGCACAGAGCGATCTCGGCCGCGATCTCGGCCGTACTGATACTGACAGGCGCGACCGCCGCGGCGCAGGGCATCGCCATCATGGCGCTGGGCGACGAAGGGCCCTTCACCGCCCCGGCAATCGACTTCGCGATGGCGGACCTCGACGCCACCCGGATAGATCGCGGCGACCTCAAAGGCGACGACCTGCGGCGCTTCGGCGTGGTCTGGTGGCACGACGGCGACACCGACCCCGGCGCCCTGTCAGACGGTGAGATCGACGCCCTCGTGAACTACGCCGAGGCCGGCGGGTCCATCCTGCTGACCGCCTGGGCGATCCGATACGCCACGCCGATGGGACTCGAGGACGCCGACGCGCGACAGTTCGGGCCCACGGCAGATGACGGCGTCAACGTCGGAATCACCGTCATGGACGAGACCGTAGACCTGGGCCTGGTCGACGGCCTGGTCGATATAGACGGCGACCCGCCCAAGGCCGGCGTCCGCGTGCAGGTGAACTCCACCGGCTTCCCCAAGAGCGGCGACTACTTCGACACGATATGGACGGACTTCATCACCCTCGCGGGCGCGTGGGGGCCACCGGGCGACGACTGGACCGACAGGATCGCCGCTTTTGGCTACTGGGAGGCGGGAGCGGGCAAGGTCTTCAACATGAACTGGCGCCTGCCGACCTACCACGAGAACAACGAGGATATCGGGCAGCTTCAGCAGCTCACGAGCAACGTCATCGGATGGCTGGGGGGCGAATCCGCGTTCGCCGCCGTAGAGGCCGGCGGGAAGGTGCCCGTCACGTGGGGTCATTTGAGGGCCGAGCGCGCCGATCGATAGCCGACGACGCGTGGCGCGGAACACGGGAGCGACAGCGTGCCGAGCCCGCCGCACGTGCGCAGCGCGGCCATCGTGGTCCTTGAGCGCCCCGACGGCAGCATCGCGATGCAGCACCGTGACGACAAGCCCGGGCTGTTCGGCCGAAACCAGTGGGGCCTCTTCGGAGGCGGCATCGAGGCCGGCGAGACGCCCGCGGAGGCCGCGGTGCGAGAAATCGCCGAGGAGCTGGGCATCGCCCTTCGCCCCGACGCGTTACGGCCGCTGAAGACAACACGCAAGGCTGGAGGCGCATATCGGCACTACTTCGCCTACACCGTCACCGACGACTTCCACGGCGCCGTGCTGATGGAGGGCCAGGACTGGCGTGTGATGACGCCGGCCGAGATCGAGAACGCCGACGTGCTCGAACCGCACCTCGAACTGCTGCGGTGGTACTGGCCGCAGCCGCGGACCTGAACCGCCATGCCCAGACGCGTCGACTACGAAGCGATCGCGGCCTCGTACGGCCGCCGCTACGACGATGGCCGCGCCAAAGGGCGACGCGACGCCGTACGGCAGCTAGCCGCCGACCCCGGTGTGCGCCGGGCTGTGGAACTCGGTTGCGGCACGGGGCATTGGTTGGACGTGTTGCGCGAAGCCGGCGTACAGGCGTACGGCGTCGACCTGTCGCCCGGCATGCTCCGCGAGGGCCGCGCCCGAGAGGCGCCCTGCGTCTGCGCGGATGCGTGCGCCGTCCCGTTCGCGGACGAGACCTTCGGCCTCGCGTTCTGTGTGAACGCGCTGCACCACTTCGGCGACCCGGCCGTGGCCATCGCCGAGGCGCATCGCGTGTTGCGAGTCGGCGGGCGATTCGCCGTTATGGGCGGCTCGCCCCACGGCAGGCGTGACCGCTGGTATGGCTTCGAGTACTTCGACGGCGTGTGGGAGCGCGACATCGCGCGCATTCCCCGATGGGCCCAGGTGGCGGAATGGATGACCCGCGCCGGCTTCAACCCGCCGGAGTTGAGCGTCGTGGAACGCACGCACGACCCCAAGTTCGGGCGCGCCGTGCTCACGGACCCGTTCCTCGCGAAGGGCGCGTGCTCGCAGCTGGCCCTGCTGAGCGACGACGAATACGCTCGCGGTGTCGAGCGCATCGAACGCGCCGTCGAGGCCGCCGAAGCGCGCGGCGAAACGGCCCGGTTCGAGGCCGACTTCACCATCGAGATGCTCTCGACCCGCAAGGCGGCGCCATAGATGCAAGATCGCGAGTGACGTCGAGTCGGAGGGGCCGGCGGGACCGGCTTCATGCGACGAGCTGCCGGCTTCGGGGCGGCGCTTGGCGTCGAGGAGCGTGAGTCAGCCGCGCGCCTTCTTGACGATAGCGTCTACCTGGTCGCTCAGGGTTCGGCTGTCGAACGGCTTGGTTAGGTAGCCGTCGGCCCCCAAGTCGAGGCCGGCTTCCACGTCCTTCTGCTGGGCCTTGGCGGATAGGAAGATCACGGGTATGCCGCTGGTCTTGTCGCTGGCCTTGAGGAGCCACAGGAGTTCGTGACCGTCCATGCGCGGCATCATCACGTCGAGGAGGATGACGTCCGGCCGCTCCGTGCGGGCCGCCTCGAGGCCCTGCAAGCCGTCGTCCGCGACGATGACGTCATGCCCGCCGGTGGCCTCCAGCGCGAACTTCACGACGGTCTGTATGTCCGGCTCATCCTCGATGAGCAGGATGGTGTGCGGCATCCCTCGACCCCTGTTGCGCGCGTTCTCGCTCGCGTGGCGTCCGCGGCGTTGGCGGCAGCCTCCGAGTGTATGCGGTATTCACGTACATGGTAACCCCCGACGGTTCCCCGGCGCCGCGCGGGATTACCCGGGCACGAGCTCGGAGTATATGCCGCGGGACTTGTTCGAGCGCAGAAACACACCGTCGGCCTCTCTGAACCAGAACGTGCGCTTGTAGAACGCCGATCGCAAGCCCGTCAGTCCCCACTTCACACGAACGGCCTGCACGTCGACGTCTCCGACGGTGATCTCTTCGCTATCCTTCCTCTCTGCCTTCATCTTGTGGCAAGAGAGGTCGTCCGGGCGCACCGTGTAGAACTCGATCTTCTGGGCGCCGGACCGGACAAACGCCTCCAGGCCGACGGCGGGACTGTGGTAGAAGGCCAGATCGCCGACATCGTGCTCCTTATCGACTGCCTCCCCGCGTAGCGAGCCACGGACCGTCACGGTATCACCGTCGCGCTCGCCAACGTAGTCTGTATCTCCGCCGTCCTCGGTGAGCTTCCAGCTCAACGTGCTGCTGTTCGCGTCGACCAGGACCGTCTGCGTGCCGGTCTTGCCCTCTCGATGGTCCTGCCACTTCGTGATGAGCACGGCGGAAGTGGCGGAGACCTGCGTCGTTTGGCGCGTCGTCGTCGTGACGAGCTCACCTGAGTCCGCGTCGTAGGTGTTCACCACCAGCGGCGGGCCCTTGGCGAGCGCGGCCGCCGACGCGAGAATCAGAACCCAACGCGGATACTTCACGGCTTCCCTCCTGTCGGCTCGACCCTACAGACCACGGTACTCTCCCCGCCACCGCCGCAACCAGCCGATGTGCGTGTCGATGAAGTCGTCGTCCAGCCATCCGATGCCGTCTCGCCGGGAGGCGTTGCGGACGCCCAATCCCAGCAGCTCGAGGTGGCGGATCGGCTCCGCCAGGTCGATAGCCACGCGTTCGGCATCACCCATCGGGCGTACGCGAGCGTAGCCCTCCAACAACGCCTCGACGACGCGCTCCTTCTTCCGCTTCATCTCCGCGGAGAGGTCCATCCAATCGTAGCTCACTGCGTACGCGCCGATGTCGAGGGCGCGCCACCCATAGCCACAACTGTCGAAGTCGAACAGGATGGGGCGGCCGTCCTCCGGGAGTAGGGCGTTTCCCGCGTGCGCATCGCCGTGACAGATGCCGTAGAACGGGGGCGTCTTCGGGAGCAGGCCGCACAATTCGTCGGCGATCTCCTCGCCGGTGGCCCGGAGAAACGCCTCGTCGTCGGGGCGATGGGTCATGTGAGCCGCGAGCAGGTCGACCGATTCGTGGACCAGTCGCCGTTCGTCGAGTTCCCAGCGCGCGTATCGGTCGTCGGATTCGTCGCCCGCGGCATGTATCCGGGCGAGCAGCTCGCCGAACGCGGCGGAGTGGTCGGGGTTCTCCTCGTGCACTTCTGCGCCGTCGATCGCCCGGAACAGCGCGGCCTGCCGCGGCCCCTCGGGCATGGGCAATGCCGCTGTGTAGGCGCCGTCGGCCTTGGCGACCGGCTCGACGACGCGGAGGCCGCGTCCGCGCAAATCGAGTATGAAGCGAATCTCCGCGTCGATGGTCCCGGCATCGTGACGGCCGGGGCTGTAGACCTTGAGGTAGTAGGCGTCGCCGCCGGATTCGACGCGGTAGGCGTCGCTCATGCTGCGCCGTTCGTAGCGGCACGTCACGGGCGACGATAGCGCGTACGAGGCCTCCGCCCAGGCGGCCAACGCATCCTCATCGGCCACCGAGGACACGACGGGGAATGTCGCCATCAGGCTCCAAACGTCGGGATGGGCACGCTGGCGCCGTCATTCATGGTGGACTCGTGGGCGCAGATGCCTACCGCGGTCCAGTTCGCCGCGACGCGCGCGTCGATCGCGGGGAATCGCCGGTCGAGGACGGCGGATACGAACTCGTGGACCATGTGCGGTCGGAAGTTGCCGGCCGTGCCGCCTCGGATATGTCCTCGCAGTTCCTCGGGGACACGGTCGGCGAAGTCCGGGAGCGTCGCGCGTTCAACCGATGTCGGGCGGCTTCTGCGTCCCGGCGGCAGAGGCCCGGATTCCACGCGGAAGACGACCGGGTCTTCGCCGTCGATCTGCGGCCACTCGAACGCCATCCGGTCGCCGTACACGTCGAATCGCTCCTGGAACCCGCGGGTCATCTGGAACAGGCAGCGCGTCACCTCACACACCACGGGCGAGTCCTCCAGCCGCACCAGCGCGGTCTGCACGGGCGACGGGCTGTCGTAGTCTCCCAGAAGGTCGTCCGGCAGGCGCCCCGAGCCCAGGCATTGCACACTCGCCGCGGGCCTCCCAGCCACGGCGAGCACGGGGCCGAGCGCGTGCGTCGAGTAGTACATGGGCGGCAGGTCCTTCCAATAGTCCGGCCAGCCCTCCATGTTCTGGTAGTGCGCGCAGCGCAGGAACTGCAGCTCGCCCAAGGCGCCCGACTCCGCCAGATCGCGCACGTACAGAGCGGAATTCGAGTAGACGGCCGTCTCCATGAGCATGTAGACCGCGCTCGATGTGTCCTGCGCGGCCACGACCCGCTCCAGGTCCGCGATGCTCATGGCCATCGGGATCGCGCACGCGCAGTGCACCCCTGCGTCCAGGGCCGCCAGCGTCTGCTCGACGTGCAGAGGAATCGGCGTCAGAAGGTGCGCCGCGTCGTAGCGACCCGTGCGCAACAGGTCGTCGTACGACTCGAACGCGGCTTCGATCCCATGGCGCTCCGCGACGCGCGCGCGCAGGTCGGCGTCGGGATCGCAGATGGCCACCTCGGCCACCGCCGGATGATCCAGATACGTCGCAACCCACGACGCCCCGAACCCAAGACCGACGACCGCCACCTTGATGCCACTGTCCACGGCTTGCTCCTCCACCCGGGTCGCTCTACGAAGCCGAGTGTACGGCGACGGCGCGGTTCACGCGAGCGCTGCTTGGGTCGCGGGCTCAGGACTTCGCTCCCACGACGATCTCGGACCCCCGTTTCGTTCCCGAATGCGCCCCGACCGTCACGGCGCCGAGGACGTTCCCAAACGTGGCATGCCTGATCTGACGGCCGTCGGGCTACTGCTTACACAGAGGGACCGACGGGAGAGAATCATGGCAATGGTCATCGGCTACGGCAGCAACATCCGAGGAGACAGGGCGGCAGGTCGGGCGGTGGCCGATGCCGTCGCGCTACGCGAAGCCCCAGGCGTTTGGACATACAGCGTCGAACACCTCACGAGGGCGCATGCGGAAGCGATGGCGGATGTCGGCGTCGTCGTCTTCGTCGGAACCTACGACGCCGACGAAGACGATCCCGTGCGCGTGACGACCGTCGTGGACGTGCCATCACCCGGCGCCACACACTACGTCAACTCGCCGGAATCGCTACTCGCCCTGTTCCGCGCGCGCCATGGAAGGCGGCCGGAGGCGTGGAGCGTGCTCATACCCGCGGTGCAGTCGGACCTGCACGCCTCGCTATCCCCATCCACCGAAGGGAAGGTCTTGGAGGCCACCGACCGGGTTCTCGATCTGCTGCATGCGGCCCGCGAGGATGCCGGGCGGCGCGGCGTCAAACAGCGCGTGTGCGAGTTGCTCGGGATCTGAACCCGGGCGGCCTCCGCGATCGATGGGCCGGGACAGCGGAGGCCCGCGCCGCACGACGGGTGCGTACGCGACGACGCGCCCCCGCCTTCGGGCGGGAGCGCGTCGATCGTCGTGTCTGCGTGGTCGCGGGTCTAGCGGGCCAGGTTCTTGAGGCGGCCCCACGTCATGGCGATCTTCCCCGCCGGATCGACGGAGAGCGTGTTCGAGTCCACCTCGAAGTTCTGGGCGATTTCGTCCTCGGTGAGAACGCGGTCGTAGATGCGGACCTCGTCCACCTTGCCGTTCAGGAAGCGCCCGTCGTGTTCGCTGCCGATGCGACGCTCCTGCATGTTCTCAGGGTTGTTCCCGCCACCGCCTTCGGCGATGAACTCGCCGTCAACGTACAGCTTCAGTTCAGCGGAGTCCTCGTCCGACGTATAGATGATGTGGTACCAGACGTTCTCTTCCGGCCCCGTCATGCGGATCTTCGAGCCGGCGTTCTTGTCGACTTGGATCTCGTTGTCCTGGAACTTGAAGTGGACCTTGCCGGCGACCCAGGCCCACGTTGAGACGATGCCCTGGATGCCGGCGAATGCGTGCTGCATAGCCCAGCACTCGAGCGTCACGGAGGTCCAGTCGCCTAGGTTGGGGATCTCGATGTAGCCGCCGGAGGCGTCGAATTCGCCGCACTCGTTGATGACGCCGTCGACGAACGCCGGCCCGCCGCCCATGATCTTCCCGTCGTTGCCGCTGATGATGTCGGTGATAACGTCGCCGTCGACGTGCGCTTCGTCCAGCGTGTACATCGTGACGAGTCCGTCCGTCACGAACTGCTGGGCAAACGCGCCGGTGGCGAGGCACGCTATCGCCCCGAACGTCAGGGCCCTTCTCATACCACGTACTGCCATATATCTCAGTGCCATGCCGAACTCCTCAAGACTTGTGACCGGATGGCGCGCGAGGCGCGCCGGTAGCGTCAGCTACACAACCCTAGCGCCCCCGAGCGCCGCGAGGCAAATGGACACCACGCGGCCGCGGCCCTGCACGCCCATCTGCGGCGTGGTGTGACGTGACGTGGTCTACGCCGGGACCTCCCAATCGGCGAGGCCGGCGGGCATGGCCGCCGGTTGGTCGCACGTCGTCTTCAGGTGGATGTGCCGGTTCTCGGCGGACGCGTCGTGCAGCGCGTGGCATATCTCGACGGTGTGGAGACCCATCTCGCCGCTCGCCCGATGCGGCCTGCCCGCTCGCGACGACACGACCATGTCCGCCAGGCCGATGCCGCGCTTGTTGTCGGTATTCGGGAATCGCGGCTCGATGGGTTCGTCCTCGCGGCTGCCCGCCTTGCGCAGGTAGAGCGTCCCGCCGAAGTTGTTCGGGTCGATACAGCGGAGCGACCCCTCGCTGCCGTATATCTCGACGTGCGGCAGCCCCATGCCCGCGACATCGGAGGAGTTGATGAACGTCAGCAGCGCGCCGTTAGCGAAGTCGAGGACGCCGGAGAAGTTCGTCGGCGTGTCGCACGGGACCTTCGACCCGCCCCGACTGCGCTCCGGCCACGTGTTCCGCGCCGATCCCGTGACGCGTGCCACCGGGCCGAGGAGGTTGATGAGCGCGTGCAGGTAGTACGGCCCCCGGTCGAATAGCCACGTGACGCCAAACTCGAAGAAGTTCGTGGCGTAGAAGCTCCGATAGCCTTCGCTCGCCTTCGCGGCTGCCTCTGCATCGCCCTCGCGCCACGGCCCAGCGGAGCGGATTTGGATGCACGAGAAGCCGCCGATGGGCTCCCCGATGGCGCCCTCATCGATCAACGCGCGCGCGGTCTGCCACGTGCCGCCGAAGAACGTGTCCGGAGCGGCGCCGACTCGCAGGCCCTTCTCCGCGGACAGGTCCATCATGCGTTGAGCGTCTTCGAGGGCGACGGCCATCGGCTTCTCGATATAGACGCTCTTGCCGGCCTCCAGCGCCGCGATGCCGACCGCCCCGTGTGCGGAGTGCGGAGTGATGTTGATGACGATGTCGATGTCGTCGTCGGCGAGCAACTCGTCCGGCGTGCACGCCTTGTCGACGCCGAATTCCTCGGCGCGCGCCTGGGCCGCGTCGAGACGCAGGTCGGACACCGCGACGATGTCGTAGGACGGGAAGTTGGGCGCGTTACCGAGATACGTCGCGCTGATCGTGCCGCAGCCGATGATGCCTACGCGCGCGGGGCTGTCGGACATGGGTGTTCCTTCCAAGTGCTCGGGCGGCTGAACGCGTCGCCGCTAGCGCAGCGGTATCGCCGGATCGTAACCGTGGTTGTATGAAGCTGCAGATTCCGGGATGTAGTGGCATATGTACGCGCGGCGGAAGCGCTCGTCGGACACGTTGGGCAATGAACCGTGTATCAGCCTTCCGTCGAAGAACAGGACGTCGCCCTTGTCCATTTCGACGAGCGTGTTCGCGTACTGCGCCGGAGGGGTCACGGCCTCGGACGTGAACGAAAACGCCGTGTTCGTCGGAAGCATGTCGAGGATGTCCTCAGCGTGCGAGCCGGGGAACACGCGCAGCGCGCCGTTCTCCGCGTCGATGCGTTCCAGGGCGGTCCACGCGGCGATGCAGGCGCCGGGCTTCGTCTGTAGGTAGAAGTCGTCCTGGTGGTACGCCTGGCCACGGGCGCCGGGCGGCTTCCAGTAGAACATGCTCTGGAGCGCCGTCACGCCGTCGCGCAGCAGGTCGCGCAGAATCGCGACGACGCTCGGATGCGTGAGGTAGTGCAGGCATCGGTCGTCGACGCGATGCGGGTGCATCATGCGTGGGTACACGCGGAGAGGATCGCCGTCGGATTCGTCCACGTCCGCGGCGCGGAAGCAGCCGGGTACGTGCTTCCTCGCGTGTAGCTCCTCGGCCCGCCCGATGATCTCGTCGCACTCGTCCGCGGCGAGCACGCCGCGACCCAGGTGATATCCCTGCTCCTCGTAGGACTGGACGTCCGCTTCGCTCACGACCTTCGGCGCGCGCCTATCCTGCGGCACGTATTCCTCCTCGCATGCGCTACGTGGCGTGTCCCCATCGCCGGAGGCAGCCGGAAGCGACGACTTCGCGGGCGGGCCCTCTGTCATCCGGGCGGCTCCTACCGGCCCGGTATTCTGCAACGGGATGGCCCTCAGCGCACGTCACGCGCTCAGGCTTCACGTTGGAACGTCCGGCGCGGGCCGGCTCCGCGACGTCGATCGTGGATCTGCCGCTCGGGGCGTTCCCAGATGCCCTGCGGGCACCCGTAGATCGCGTACGCGGCGTCGTCCAAGTACGCGTTCCGCGCGGCGCGATCGTCACAGGGGGCTCTCGCACAGACGACGGCGCCTGGAGCAATCCACCGTAACCACACGCCCTCTGCGTGCATCTTGTAAGAGTGGCGGCGTTGCTCGGAGGGAACGCGTGCATCCGCGGGCTCGGTAATGTACGCCGATTTCGCGATGACACGTTCTCCGATTGACCGTCGCCGTCACCGTCGCACTCCTACGCGTAGGCGTGTAGAGCATGCGGGACAGACGCGGAGGACAGATGCCACTCGACCCGAATGCCCGCCGTCGTCGGTGGGCGCCGCCCATGAGACCCATGGAGATCGACCATGAAACCTCTCGGAGCATCGTGGCATTTCGCCCTGATTGCCGGAGCGTCCCTTTGGGTCGCGGCCGCGCCCCAGGGCTACGCAGACCAAGCGCTCTCACCCGCGACAGGCGAGACGGGCTCCCGCCCCGCTGTTGTCGCGACCGCACTCCACACCCCATCGGCATCCACGGCCCGGCCGCCGGACGATCACGCCCCGGTGTGGTCGCCGGACGGGACGCGTGTCGCCTATGTATCGGATCGTGAGGAACCCGGAAACAGAGACATCTACACAGCCTATGTGGGGGGATCGTCCCCCGTGCGGCTGACAAGCGACGCGAGCGTGGATCACCAGCCGGCATGGTCGCCGGACGGCACGACGATAGCGTTCGTGTCGAATCGCAACGGCTCGTATGACTGGGAAATCTACCTGGTGGACGCCGACGGCGGGAAGCCGACCAACGTGACGCGTCACGAACGCGGCGATATGAGGCCGGCATGGTCCCCCGATGGCAAGAGTATCGCGTTCGAGTCGAACCGGGCGGGGAACGCGGACATATACGTCGTGGGCGCCGACGGCGGGGCGGCAACTCGGCTTACGAAGGATGGCAAGGACGATCTTCGCCCGCTCTGGTCGCCGGACGGCGCGAGCATCGCGTTTACGCGCGGCGACATCTTCGTCATGGCCGCCGACGGGTCGGGCGCGCGGAACGTGACGAACACGCCGGGGCATCACGCCGACGTCTCCTGGTCGCCGGACGGCCGGCGCATCGCGTTCATGTCGCTGACGGCCACCCCAGGCAACTGGGACGTGGGCGTGGTGGATGTCGACGGCGGCCACGCGCGGCGGCTCACGCACAGCGACGGTCGCGACTCACGGCCGGTGTGGTCCCCGGATGGCGGACGCATCGCCTTCGCCTCGGATAGGAACGGGTCGCGCGAGCTATTCGTCGTGGACCCCGAGGGCGGGTCGCCGACGCGCATCGCGGCACAACGGGTGTCCGACGACGCGTTTGCGTGGTCCCCGGACGGCTCGCGCATCGTGTTCGCGTCCGGGATGTACGGCTCACGGCGCATCCTCGTCATGGATGCCGACGGCAGCCGGCTGCGCGCGCTTCTGGACGAAGACGCCGACGCGCTCTCGACAGTCGCGGCACCCTAGCAGCACCCGCGATCACAGCAGCGATGCGAGGGCCGCCGGGTGGCGGCCCTCGCCACGTACGGCGCGCGGCCAGGCGGCGTGTCGTATACTGGCCGGGGACCATGGCGTCGGCCTGCCGAGGGTGGACTTCGCGATTGGCGCGTGATGCTCGATTGGCTCATCATCGGCGGCGGGATACACGGCACGCATCTGTCTCGTGTTCTCACTGCGGATGTGGGAGTGGACGCTGCGAAGGTCCGCGTGCTGGACCCGCATGCCGAGCCTCTGCAGCGCTGGCGCGAATGCACGCGGAACTGCGGCATGGAGTTCCTCCGCTCGCCGCTCGAGGACCATATCGCGGACGACCCTCTCAGTCTGTTTATGTACCGGAGGGATCACGGCACGCACACGACGACCCACCTCGCGCGGAACCGAGGTCGCGCGGCGCTGACGGTCTTCAACGACCACGCCGACGGAGTCATACGGCGCTGCCGCCTACGCGACCTGCGCGTACAGGGCCGCGCGACAGGTCTTACGCGCGTCGCCAGAGGTATCGGGGTGGACACCGATGCCGGCCGAATCGAGGCTCGGCGCGTGCTGCTGGCGATGGGGCTCACCGAGCAACTGCGCTACCCCGACTGGGTGGCGGGCCTGCACGCCGGGTGCGCACAGCACGTGGGCGCGCCGGGCTTCGACATTGCGGCGGTCGGCGCCTGGGATCGCTGCGTGGTGATTGGCGGCGCGATGACCGCCGCACAGACGGCCGTGGCCCTGGCCAGGACCGGTCGCGGCGAGGTCACGCTGCTGTCACGTGGGAATCTGCGGCGGCACGATTACGACACGGATGCCGAGTGGCTTCGTCCCACGGGCCCGGCGCGCCTCGCGGATGAACCGGACTTCGACCGACGGCGCGTGGTCGTCGAGTCCGGACGCCACCCCGGCTCCGTGACATCGGATGTCGAGGCGGCCGTGGAACTCGCGGTCGGGCTCGGTCGGCTCCGGCACACATTCGGCGATGTCGTGGACGCCAAGGCCCTGTCGGACGGCAGCGTTCGGTTGGAATTCGCGGTCGGCGAGCCCATCACGACGGATCGCCTGCTCATCGCGACCGGGTTCGACAGCCGCCGGCCCGGCGGAGAGTGGGTGGACACGGCCGTCGAGGAGTTGGGCCTGCCCACAGCCGCCTGCGGCTACCCCATCGTGGACGCGCGGCTGGAGTGGGGGTCGGGGGTGTACGTGTGTGGGCCGTTGGCCGAGCTGGAGCTGGGTCCGGCGGCGCTGAACATCGCCGGAGCGCGGCTGGCGGGGCGTCGCCTGGCCACGATGGGGCCGACGTAGCCGCTACCTTGTCCAGTCCATCCAGCGCGTGAACCACTTGCGTAGCGTGGGTGTCAGGCGTGTGCGGCTGTACATGTCGGCGATGTGCTTGACCGCCTCGGCCTGGGTTGGGTAGGGGTGGATGACCCCGGCAAGCTTGCCGAGGCCGAGCCCGTTCGTCATCGCGACGGTGATCTCGCTGATCATGTCCCCGGCGTTGCGCGCGACGATCGTCGCCCCGACGATCCTGTCCGAGCCGCGCCGCACGTGGGCCGCCACCATACCCTCTGTCTCCCCATCTACGACCGCGCGGTGCACGTCCGTGAAGGCCCGCTGATACGTGTCTATCGCCACGCCGGCCTCGGTGGCCTGTGCCACCGTCAGACCCACGGTCGCGACCTCCGGGTCGGTGTAGGTGCAGCGTGGGATCAGCAGGTCGCTCAGACGCTTGCGGCCGCGGAACAGAGCGTTCTGGATGACGATGCGCGCGGCGGCGTCGGCGGCGTGTGTGAACTTCTCCGACATGCAGACATCGCCGACGGCATATATGGCAGGATTCGTCGTGCGTAGCCGGTCGTCCACGCGCACTCCGCGGCGCGTATCGTATTCAACGCCAGCGATGTCCAGGCCCACCCCCTCGACATTCGGCGCCCGTCCCGTGGCGACAAGTATCTGATCCACGTCGATCGCCTGCTCGCCGTCGCCGACTCGAAAGGTGAGTATCCGAGCGGCGCCGGCTGTCTGTACGCGCGTCGGGGTGGCTGCCAGCTCCAACGACACATGGGAGCGTCGCAGGGCCCGATCCACGATCTTGGACGCGAAGCCGTCCTCTCTAGCGAGGAGAGTCTGCCCGCGGTGCAGCAACGTCACGTCGCTGCCCAGGCGGGCGAACGCCTGCGCCAACTCACAGCCGATGGGGCCGCCGCCTATGACCGCCAGGCGGGCCGGGAGCTCGGTTAGGGAGAACACTGTTTCGTTCGTCAGGTAGCCGCTGGCCTCGATGCCCGGTGTGTCGGGCACGGCCGCCCGCGCACCCGTCGCGATGGCGGCCTTGCTGAAGCGGAGCGTCTGTCCGTCGACCTGCACCGCGTCACGGCCGGCGAACCGCGCGTCGCCCAGGTAGACGTCCACGCCGAGATCGCGAAACCGTGCGGCCGCGTCGTCCGCGCTGATGTCCGCGCGCAGGCGGCGCATGCGCTCCATGACGGCTGGGAAGTCGACCGCCACCGCGCCGCCCGCGGCGACTCCCGCAGACCGGGCGTTGTGGATGTCTGCTACGGCGCGGGACGAACGGATGATCGCCTTGGACGGCACACAGCCGGTGTTGAGGCAGTCGCCCCCAAGCAGGTGGCGCTCGATCAGGGCCACCTTTGCGCCCAACCCCGCCGCGCCCGCCGCGCACACGAGCCCGGCCGTTCCGGCGCCGATGACGACCAGGTTGTACCGGCCGTCCGGCGTGGGGTTCTGCCAGTCTGACGGATGGACGTTGTCCAGCAGACGGACGTTGTGTTCGTCTCGGGGCTCCATCTCGGGCACGGGCGCGATCTCCTGCTGGATGCCGGCGCTCACGACCGCGCGGCCTGCCCGATCACGCGGCTCGCGCGCCGACGGAAGACCTCGAGGTAGGCCGCGTCACGCGTGTGCTCCGTGAAGCTCGGAACGATGCGCTGCTCGAATTCGTCCAGCATCTCCGACGCGCGGTCGCCCAGGGCGCCACCGGCCCTGGCGACATCGCGGAGCATCACGAGGTACTCGTAGTCCTCCATCGCTTTGCGGATGATCTCCCACCGGATGGAGTCCACGGGTTCGTGGCTTTCGGCGGGCATCCGAGGAGGATAGATGACGTAGCTGTCGCCCGCCTGGAGCGTACCTCCCGTCGTGTTGTCGTACGGGTTGTACTCCTCGGCGCGGTAGTTGGGTCGATGCCACGCCCAGTGGTTCAGACCCCAGTGAAGGAACCCGGGGATGCCGTGCTTGAAGGCCAGCCACGTGAATATGCGCGTGCGGATGAGCGGGTAGTCGATGAACCGATTCGGCCACGCGCCGGTCGGGCCGCAGCAGTAGTAGAACCACACGTCGTCCTTCGTGACGCCCGGCTGCTGCGTGAACTCCTCGTAGACGCTCTCGAGCGGTACGGGGTGGTCGATGAACGGGGCGTATTCGGCCCTGCCCATGGCGTCGATGAGGGGAATCTCGGGCGCGGTCTCCTTCACGAATTCCGCGAGATCCGTGTACGCGTCGAATTGGTCGCCGTGGGGCTCGTCGGAGAGGTGCAGGCAGAAGCGGTCGAGCCAGCCTCGCTCGGATAGGAAGGCGCGCAACGCCGTCAAGTACTGCCCGAGGAAGACGCGGTAGTCGTCGTCGCCGGTCGAAGTGAACGCCTTGCGCTCGACGGAGTCGCCCCGGCGTATCGCGATGGCCGAGGGATGTGTCGACCCGCCCGCAAGGTGGCCGCCCTCAATCAGCCGGAAGCCGTGATCGAAGAAGAGCTCGATCCACCGCGCCAGGTTCGTGAAGTCGAACGCATAGCCGCCGTCGGCAGGCGCCGTGATGTCGACGAGTTGGTCCTGGGAGCGACCATCGATGATCCCGCCGGTGCTCGCCATCGGGAAGAGCGGCGTGAGGACCACGTTCTGACGATGGTCCGCCAGGTTCCGCGCGTAGAGCGCCATGACGTTCCAGAACTGCTCCGTCATGGGCTGGATGCGGTGGAACTTCAGGATCGGCCCTGGCAGCAGCCAGTTCGTCATGAGAAAGTCGGACTGCTCGGGGAGTGTGAACGAGGCGACCCGCACGCCGAACGGGATCTCGCGCGCGCCTGCCCGGCACGTGACGTGCACGACGCCCGCGTAGTCGCCGGGAGGCGTGTCTCGCGGCACGCGCACTCGTACCCAGACGCTCAGCGTATGGGGGAACTCGACGCGACCGACGCCGCGCCACGGGGCGGGCAGGAGCGGGTCCGGGTAGAATCCCGGGGCAGAACCCTCCAGATCGTCCGGTGTGTTTCCCGCGGAATGCCAATGGACCGGCACGTACTCGGGATACAGGATGTCGATCGCGTCGGAGGGGATCGTGGCGCCCGACCTGCTTACCAGATCGGACGCGGCGGCGTCCAGATCGTTCAGGTCGTCGGCGACGCCGTGGATGCCGATCTGAAACGCCTCCACCTCGCCCCGGGCGGCGTGCAGGAGCGTCGGCTGGGGGCCGTGGGTCGGTATCCCCTGATGCGGGAAGATGCGGGACATGCAGCCCTGCGTCCACACGGTCAACGACATGGTTCGGCCTTCCTGCGTTCGGCGTGTGTGCGGGGATCATGCGGCCTAGTCGTCGAGGCGGCAAGCGCGACGCGGCGATACGGTGTAATCTCTCCCGGCCACAGGAACCCCGGTCAGTCGAGAGAAGGAAAGCAGGCCATGTCAGGCGAGTGGATCGAACTGTTCAACGGCGAGGATCTCACGGGTTGGCACATGCGGAACACCGACCGTGAGCACACGTGGGAAGTGAACGACGGTGTCCTCGACAACACGGGTCACGGCGTCGATATCGTCACGGACGCGGAGTGTGGCGATCACGAACTGCACATCGAGTACAACGTGCCGGCGGGCAGCAACAGCGGCATCTACCTGCGCGGACGCTACGAGCTGCAGATACTCGACAGCCTCGGGAACACGTACGACTACCCGGCTGAGAACGGCGCGCTGTACAACCAGAAGCGCCCCGACGTGGAAGCCAGCAAGCCGGCCGGCGAGTGGCAGACGATCGACGCGACCATCCAGGGCATGACCCTCACCGTGCTGCTCAACGGCGTGAAGATCCACGACAACGTGGCCATCGACGGCCCCACCGGCGGGCAACTGGTCAACGATGACGCGCCGACGGGCCCGCTGATGCTGCAGGGCGATCACGGCCCGGTGCAGTTCCGGAACATCCGCGTGCGGATGCTGTAGGGACGACGATGCAAGGCGGGATCGCTCGCATTGGCGATCCCGCCTCTCGCGTGTCACTTCATCACGACCATCCTGCGCAGCGCGCGGCAGTCGCCCGCTGTGAGCTCGTAGATGTATACTCCGCTGGCGGCCGCCTCGCCGTCCGTGTTCCTGCCATCCCAGTAGGCCGCGTCTTCACGCCCGACGTGTTCGCCGACTGCCCGCGCTCCCAGCTCCAGCTTCCGCATGAGGCCGCCGTCGAGGCCGTAAATGCGGACCGTCACATCCGCGGCCTCGGCCAGTTCGAACGGAATCCACGTCTCCGGGTTGAACGGGTTCGGGTAGTTCGCCATGAGCCGAGTCTGGAACGGCTCGATGCGGAACGGCAACGTGAAGTCCGTTTCCACTAGCGACCGGTTGAGTCGCAGGTGAGACGCGCGGATCGCGCTCTCCCTCGCGCGTGAAATGTCGCGCGTCGCCTCGAACGTGACTTCGAGGAGCGCGTCAGACGCCTCTATGGGCCGCGCCGAGGCGAACGCTACGGCGAGACGCCCGTCTCCCTCACGCTGAACCAGCAGCGGACGCTGCGCGTTGTCGTCGGTTGCGCCGTGTCTCAGCGAGACGTCCACTGGTCTCAACAGCGCGCCGTCGAACTCCAGGACGAGTTCGCCCGCGCGGAGGCCGGCCATCGTGGAGGCGTCGAGGGTGAGTGTGATGTGCGCGCCGGGCCGCTCGGACGTCGCCGCGCCATTGATCACGTAGGCCGCACGCGCCGCCGAGATGGCCGGAGACGCCGGTGGAGCCACGGGCAGATCGGCCAGGATTCCGACCGCCGCTTGGAGTATGAGCGAAGCGTCCATCGCCGTGACGTCGGCGCTCTGGTCGACGTCTGCTACTGAATCGGCTTCTGCCTCCGTCAGCGGCAGTGGCGCCCAGACGGGGGCCGCGAGTTCGATCGGGAACGTGTGGTCTCCGGCCAGGAGCGCCTGAGCAACGTGTTCCAGCACGTGCGCACCGTCGAATCCGCCCCAGTCCCCGTTGCCTGTGACGTCGCCATACATGAAGTTGACGACGGCAAACGTGCCGCCGACTGGAGTCGAGGCGACGGCGCCGTCGTTCAACCGTGCGCGCGACAGACCGACGGGGCTCGTTGTGTTCGTGACTGCGCCGGCGTCCACGGCGAACGTCACGTTCACGAGCGTGCCGGCGCCGGCAAGCAGCTTGTCGAACGCGCCCGCGAGGACGATCTCCAACTCACCCGGCGTGATGACGTTCTGCTCGATCGACCACTCCAACGGAACGATGGAGCCGAGGGCGGCGGCGATCGTGCCAGTTGCGTCTGATACAGGCGTCAGCAACGCCGCATCATAGGTCATGGTCAGGTCGATGCCCGCGACCGGATCGCCGCCTGCCACGACCTCCGGCGCCGTGGCGACATCGAAGATGCTGATCGGCACGATAACATCGTCTCCCGCCGATCCCTGGGAATCGACGACGGTGACCGCGTCCGCCGCGGGTCCGGTCGCAGTCGTGCCCGTCCCCGTCGCGGTGATGACGGTGGGACTGCCCGCCGCGTTGTGGGTGATCGTGATGCTCGCCGCCTGGGCGCCCTCCGCCACGGGCATGAACGTCACCGTCACCGTCTGACTGAGGTCCGGGTCCTGTGCGAGCAAGTCGAATGGTGGCGCGGGCGAGGTGGAAACCGTGAATGCGGCGCTGTCCGAGGCGATGTCGCTCACCGTCAGCGTCGCGGTCCCCGTGTTCGCGATGGTGACGGTGTCGGAGCTCGAGCCTTCCACCTGCGTGTCTGGCAGTGCGAGCGCGGTCGGCGTCACACTGATGTTGGGCTGCGGGGCGCTCGCGACCGAGAACGTCACGTCGTCCCTGGGTGTGGCGGCGGCGTTGAGCAGGACTTCTGCGCCGTCGACGAGTGCCACGTAGGCCGTGTGAGTCTCGCCGTCTGCTAGGGTCTGTCTGCTTAATGGCGTTCGGTGTTAGGGTCTGTCTGCTTAATGGCGTTCGGTGTTAGCCTGTCGATCGGTTTGGGAAGCGATCGACAGGAGGAATGCGCGTGTCACGAG
>NYZG01000443.1 GCA_002687025.1 Candidatus Poribacteria bacterium | reverse complement strand
TCTACGGCTTATACGAGCCAACGACTGCTGGGAAGAGTTCTGGCAGAAGAAGCAAGCTGCATGAACCAACACTCTGTGACCACACCCGGCGCCGCTGGGGTCCTCGTGAGCGGCTAGTGGGTCCAACGTGCGAGCCGCACCGAAGGACGAACGGGAGCAGGAACCGGCTGCCGCCATGTGCCTGGAACGGACAGACCCGTGGCGGCCTGTGTCTTGTCCCGCGACGGGTTCGCGCTCGTGTCGGGCGAGCACATCTGCTATCGGCTGTCTCCCTGCCACGTGTGTTCCGTGTTCTCGGTGATCTCGACGCCGAGGACTGCAGGCGACGGCGTGGCCTGCTCGGCCGCGTCGTGGAGCGCGGCGCGGTCGAGGACCATGACGTCGCAGCGACCCAGGCCGATGTAGACGTTGTGCATGTCGGCGAGGACGGTGTGGCAGTCGCGGCCGTGCTGGACGATCAGCCTGTCCTCGCCGGTGAACTTGTCGCGCGCCATCAGCGTGCCGGCGTAGCCGACGGAGTAGAGATACCGGTCGTCGGTCGTGATGTCGCGGATCACCGCGCGCTCCCGGCTCAGGATCGCAAGCCGCGCGAGCGTGCGCCTGTCGAAGACGCGGATGCGGCAGTCGCCGCACGCGACGTACAGCCGATCCTCCACGACCACGGCCTTGCGCGCAGACCGGGCGCCCTTCCGCGTGTGGGCGACCAGCTCGAGCCCGTCCTTGGCGAACACGTGGATTTCGCCCATGGGGGCCGCGACGTACGCATGATCCGCGTCGCAGCACACTGCTGGCCTGAAGCCCTTGAACGCCCCGACCGGTCGTTTGGCGACGACACGCAAATCGGATTTGTCGATGACGTTCAGCGTCCGATCGCCCGTGACAAAATAGAGGAACCGGTCGTCACCGTGCAGGCCGACCGAGGCAGGGAGAGGGGACTGCTCTACCTCCTCCCCTTCGGGCGTGTACTTCGTCAGGATGGGCGGCTTGCGCTCCGCGACGTACAGGTGGCGGCCATCGGTGTGCAGCCCGCCCTTACTCACCAGGTCGGGAGCCGGCACGGTCCCCACGAGAGCCCGGGACGACTTGTCCCAGATCAGCATCTCGCGGTCCTTGCTGGTGGCCGTGTAGAGGAAGCGCGTGCCGACGGCCATGCTGATCGTGTTCGTCACCGTGTGTCCGGTGACGAGTACCTCGATGGCTAGTGTCCTCACGTCCCGACCTCGCTACGGAGATGCCTCGCCATTCGCCTGCCTCTATGTGTCCATGGCGTCGCTTCGCCAGCGTTCACAGCCGGTAATCCCTCTAGTCTTGCGCAATCCATAGCACGTCGGCGACGGCCAGGGGACATGCGTGCGCGGATGGGGCGCGCCTGATCGAATCCCTGACAACGGCGATCCGAAGGCCGCGCCGTTCACGGAAGCAGGCGATGGAGCGGCCCGTGCGGCGGACCCATTCCGCGATTCACGGCGTAGCGCAGACGTACCCAAGGACGGTGACATGGACGTTGATGGCCTGTGCCTGGGCCATCCGTTCTGGGGAGCGCGCCGCGACACGATCTGCCACACAGGCGACCACACGGTCGCGATGCGACGGGAGGGGCCGTCCGATGCTTGCAGCCGGACTGCGTTGGGCGCCGGTGACGATCTGTGTCGCCCTCGTGGCGACAAGCTCCGCGAAGGGCGATCCAATGGGAAAGACCGAACTGCGTTACGGCTTCCGACACGATCTGATGGCATGGGTGGAACGCGACACCGGCCTCGTCGCGGCGCGCGTCAGGGCGCATGTGCTCGGTCGACCGACGCCGGAAGACACCGAGGCCATCCGTCTGTGGCTGGCCGACGAGCTGGCCGCGCAACTACCCAATGGCAGTTTCGCCGATGACGTGAACGAGACCGCCGCTATGATCCATCGGCTGATGGACTACGGCTGGGCGGCCGACGCGCCCCAGGCGCACGCCGCGGGCGAGTGGCTCGTCGAAAACGTAGACATGCAGGCGCACGGCGCCGGCCTGGCGCTGAGTGTCGCGGCCGCGCTGTCTCGGACTGGCCTCGGCGAGTCGGCGACAGTGCGGCAGATTCTCCAACGCTACCGGCAGGCGAGCCCGCAAGAGCTGCTCGTGGGCCCGGCGAGCGTATGTCCGTGGTCTCTCACGGACCAATTCCGGCGGCTATGGCACTGCCGGGACGCCGGAGATATGGACGCGCCGATCCTCACGATGGCAACGGCCTTCCGCGACGGGCTTACCGAGGCCGGCACGATGTGCTTCGTCGACACGTGGGGGCTATTGCCGGTGGCGAGCGACCCAACGTGTCCGTTCGGTCGCGAGATGATCGAGCGCATGCTGCCTATGTTTCTGCGCGCGCAGTACCCTGACGGCGCATGGGGCGAACGCACTTTCGATGTGATGCGAGCATTGGTGACCCACGGACTGCTGACGCGACTGCTGGAACTGCCGCCGTTGCCCCGCGACTGGCAGGTCGTCCGGTCGGTGGATCTGCCGGACGGAGATCTGCACGGACTGACCTGGGGAGATGGGCGTCTGTGGGTGTGCGATCGCGCGGCGGGGCAGGCGTTGGCGATCCACCCGGATGACGGCAGCGTCACGAAGGCGGTGAAGCTGCCCCCAGGGCCGGGAGTGGAGCTGGGCTGGTGGGAGGGCCTACTGGCGTACACGCAAGGCGTTCCTGAACCGGCGCCGAGAGACCCCAACTCTCAGAAGCTGTTCCTGATCGACCCGGAAACCGGCGCGACCCGTCACGAATTCGCGCTCGACTGGATCCCTCGCATCACCAGCGCGACGCAGATGCACGATGCGCAGTATGGCGACAAGCTGTGGCTGTGCGATCCTGGCGAGGGGATCACCTACTACCTCGACCCGCGGACGGGCGCACACGACTACGGCCCGGATGTCGCCGACGCCAACATCAAGAGAGTGTTTCCGGCGGATCAGGGCGTGTGGCACGCCGGCTGGAACAACGCGATGCTCGTCAAGAGCGACGAGAACGGATGGCGGCTACTCGACTACGGCGACATGCCGTTCGAGGGACCCAAAGACTACTTCTCGCATCCGGGGCCGGGCTACTGCGACGGTCTGGCGTGGGATGGCGAGCGGCTGTGGGCGTTGGACGCTCGCGAGAATCGGCTCTGCGTCATCCAGAAGAGCGACTCGGGCAAGATGGTCTCCGAGTCGCTCGCCGCGCGGCGCTAGCGCCCGCGGGCCACTACTGCCGCGCGGCGGCCTCGGCAAGGATCGCGGACGCTCCCCACGCGTCGGTTGGCAGCGCCGCCAACTCGTCGATAGCGGCCTTCAGCGCTTGCCACGCCGCTTCAGGCTCGATGACGGCCCCCGCCGTCAGCCGCGACGGGGCGGAGCCGGCTGTCACGACGATCGCCTTGCGCCGCGAAGGCGCGATTCCGTCCCCGGCCAGCGTCAGTGATCCGTCCGCGCCGAGAGACACGGTCACCGCGCCGGCGTCGGCCACCGACACGGCGAGCAACACGCCCGCCGCATCCGTCGTAAGCTCGACGCCGCCCGCGCGCGCTGATTGGCGTATGCGGCGCGGCGAGTCGACATTCTGGATCGCCAGGAGAGCTTTGCGAACGGCCGCGGCGCGCAGCACTGGTCGGAGCGCATCTGCGCACGCGGCGACATCGCTGTCCCGGCTGATCTCCCATCCCGCGCCGCTCTCGCCGGTAAGTGGGTTCGCCGTGCGCACGACGATCCCGCCAGCCGGGCCGTCGTTCGGCGTTGCCATGACGACGATGTCAGGCGCCGCGTCCCCGCCTACGCGCACGCCCTGAACCGACGCGACCGCCTCTACGACGCGCGCAAACTGGACGCCGCCCGTCGTCTCTGGCCCGCCGAGGTTCGCGTCCAGCGCCACCTGCAACGTTGGCTCGGGCGCGGCCCACGCGTCGGGGGAATCGTCGGCAGGCGCCGGGGGATCTGGGGTCGTCGCCGTCGCATCGGAGGCGCCGCGCATAGCCTGCGGCGGGCCTTCCACCAGCGCAAACGACGGGGCCTCGGCCCCGTAGAGCTGAGGCTCCTGCGGGAACCCGTGCTCCTGGATACGCCGCGCCGAGTATGCCTGTAGCTCCCCAAGCGTTATGACGCCGTCGGCATCATCGTCCGCTGCGCCTCGGAGGCCTTCGGTGAGGAAGTACGTCAGGGCGCCGTGCTTGTACTGTGCCGTCTCGACGACAAGTTGGTGCGGCAGGCAGGCGGAGAACTCGGAGACGGCGTCGCCCGCGCCTGGAGTCGTGAAGGCGGACATGTCCGCTGGCGAGGACGCCGGCGCCGACGCCTCGGCCTCGATGGCGCGTTCCGCCTCGAGCTTCGTCTCCAACGATGTGATGCGCACCTCAGACATGGGCACGGACGCCGCGCGGACGCGGTTCTCGCCCAGGAACCGTGACCCGGTCCCCGAGTGGCAGCAGTCGAGGATGACGACCTTCTCTCGCGCCGGCACTGCGCTCAGCCAGCGATTCAGGTCGTCGTCCCGGACCCACGTCAGGTCCAGAATGCCCGTGTCCCATGCCCACAGGGACTCGTCGAGGCCGTCTTCCTCGTCCCCGTTGTCGTCCTGAAGCTGCGTGCCATGACCGGCGAAGTAGAAGAGGGCGCGATCATCGGGCCCGGCGTTCTCGGCCAGCCACACGCGGATGGCGAGGCCGATCGCCCGTCGCGTGGCCTCTTTACCGAGCAGCACGCGTATGTGGTCTGGAGGGACATCGCAATGCTGGATAAGCGTGTCGCGCATCAGGGCGACGTCGCTCTCTGAATACTGCAAGTCGCGCACGCCGAAGTACTGGTAGTCGTTGATGCCCACCAGCACGGCGTACGTGTCGGCATGCGCCGCGGTCAGACCTGCCAGCATGATGAAGGCTGCGCAACTCGCTCTGAGCGTCATATGTCGCATCGACGTACTCCTTCGATCAGCGGCTACTCCGCTTCCAACCGCACTTCCGCCGCCGTCTCTCCCGCCTCGACATCCAACGCGCGGGAGAACTCGCGATACCCGTTGTGACTCGCGTACAGCATGTATTCGCCAACCGCGACGTGGAACCGACGCACGCCCACGCCCGCCGCATCGGCTGCAATCTCGGATTCGCCTCTCACCAACGACCCCGTGGGCGACAGCGTCACCATCGCTCCGGCGGGCGTCACCGACACCGTCAGGTCGCCGTATTGCAGCGGCGACGGCGTCTGCGACGGCGCGTCCGCCGCGACGAACGCGAAGCTGCTTCCCGGTTCGTTGCCGTCCAGCTCGCCGAGGATGGGTCGGGGCCGCACCTTGTCAAGGTAGACGTAGTAGAGCTGTTCGATGGTGAGCACGCCGTACTCGCCGCCATAGCTCCGCAGCCCTTCCAACACGCCACGCGAGAACGGGCTGTGCTGCCCAGGCCGCCCGTCCGGGACGTACTCACGCCCGCCTGCCGACAGGAAGAGGCGCGTCCGATGTCGCAGCTTGTCCCGCAGGTACTCGGGACGCGACACGGGGCGATACAGTTCGCCGCTGCGCGCCATCGCCACGGTGTAGTCCAGCGTCCCGCCGAAGCAGGAATCCACCATTAGCAGGACGTGTGGGCAGTCCAGTCGCTCCAGAACCGTACGCACGACCTCATGCGGCACGAGCGAATCACGCAAGGGATCGTCCGCGAAGGGTTTGCTGTCCCTGAGCGCCAGGAACCCGCGCTTCTGCTCCGTGTCGAACCAGCCGTGCCCCGCGAAAAGGACGAGAAGCTGACTGTTGACTGCGTATGCCCGACTCGCCAGCCCTTGCAGCGCGGTGAGGAACTGCCCGCGCGTAGGGTCGGCGAGCACGTCGACTTCCACGCCGTAGTGGCGCGTCATCTCTCCCGCTATTGCCCGCACATCGACGAGGGGATTCACGAGATTGGGGTGGTGGTCGTATTCGTTGACGCCGACCAAGAGGGCGTATGTGGAGACATCCGGCGTTGCGACCGGCGGCGCGGCCGATCTCGCCGTCGCGGGGGCGGGGCTTGCGCCATAGGCGTGATGGCGCCGCCGGGCGGCCGCAGTACCACCCACACCACGGCGGCGAACGCCGTTGCCAACGCGCCCGCGGCGATGCCGTAACGCCAGCTCCGAACACTGCGATGCTGAACGGGCGCCGCCACCAGGGCAGGAGGCCGCACGACGCATGGCGCCTCTTCCGCCGCCGGTAGCTGATGGGGCCCATCGGGACCTTCATCGCGACTGCCGGACGGCTCCAGGACTGCAGTCAGCTCATGCGTGACCGTCGGCGGCGTCGCGGGCGCCGTCGTGGCCTCTGCTGCCGGAGAAGCGGTCACGATGGGCTCCACGTCAGCCGGGGCGTGTGGCGCGCCTGGAGGCGACGACGTGTCTTCGTCGTCCGCTGCCTCGGTCGCCCAACGCTGCGCGAACTGGTCCGCCCACTCGTGCGTGTTGTCGCGGAATTCCCGCGCCCGTTCGTGCCACGCCTTCCCCAGATCGTCGGCGGCGGCTACCTCCCGCTCGAAACGCTCGGCAAACTCGGCCGCGAATCGCGCCGCCGTGCCATCCGCGGCGACGTCACCCTCCGGGCTTCCTGGGACCGGCTCGTCGGGGGCGTCTCCGCCTGGCCTTGCCCGTTCCCACTTCTCCGTCAGCTCCCCGGCCAGCTCCTCCATGCTGCCGCGCAGGTCCCGCACATGTCCCGCGGCCGCACGGGCGCCGTCCTGCGCGGCGTCCGTCTGCTGCCGCACACGCTGATCCAGCCCTGCCTTGAACTCCTCCACCCGACGACGCCAGGCCGCGCTTCTAGGCGCGGCTTCGTCATCCGGCGAGGGATTCGTCGAGTCGTTCATCGAGTCGCTCATGGGAGTCGTCCCCTCTACGTCTTTCGCACGCAGACGACCAACCTACGCATAGTTATACCTAATACTGCCATTCGTTTACAAGGAGAATGCCATTTATTGAGGCTGACCCGCAAATAACGGAAGGCCGTCCGCGGACTAACGCGCGAGTGCGGCCATCTCATCAACGTTGGCCTCGAGGTCGTCGATATACTCGGCGGCCCTCTGTCGGCGCTCTAGCCGTTCGGCGAGGAACATCGTCAGCAGGTGCTTGGACTCGACCTTCTGGCGCCGCGTCATCCGTGCGGCGACCGCGGCCTCGAAGGTCAGGCCCGTCAGACCGCGCACGGCCGCGATCCCCGGAGCCGAGACCATCAGCGTGCGGTCCTGGTGGGCGTGGTCGGGACAGAGCGCGCCGCCTATCGAAACGCCGACGGCGACTTCCTCCTCGTCCACCTGCGCGCCGCAGGCGACGCACGTGTCCAGACGCGGCCTATAGCCGCTCAGTGTGAGGAGCTTCGCCTCGAAGCATCGCGCGATGGCCCGCAGGTCGGCGACGGTGCCCGCGGCCAGCACCGCCACGAGCGCCGACCGCAGCAGGTAGAAAAGGGGAGGGTTCTCGTCGTTCTCCAGGCTTATGTCCGAGGCGAGTTGGGATACGTACGACGCGTAAGCCACCGCGAAGTGGTCCCGCAACAGCACGCCGATGGGTTCGGCGACATCGAACGAGTTGATGTTGTGGAGATCGCGGTTGGGCTTCTCGAAGAAGACCAACTCGCCGATGTTGAACAGTTCGAGCGACGCCGATAGCCGGCTGCGAGCCTTGCGACTCCCCTTCGCGACGACGGCGACCTTCCCAAACGACGGCGTCAGGAACGTGATGATCCGGTCAGCTTCCTTGAACGCGAACGAGCGGACGACGATGGCGGAGTCCTTCTCAACCCCCATGCGCGCGCCTCGACCCGTCGGCCGGCTGAACCGGCCCCGTGCTGGAGCCGTGGCGTCCGTGGCAGTAGGCGAGGAGACGCGCGTTCTCTTCGGCCAGCGGCTGAATGCGCAGAGCGGCGCGGAACGCCACACAGGCGCGGGCGAAGTCGCTCAGGCGCATGTAGCAAAGACCGAGACCGTGCCACGCCCCGAAGTGCCTGGGATTCAGCCGCAAAGCGGCCCGACAGTCCGACACTGCCTCCGCGTAGTCGCCATTGAGGAAATACGCGGTGGCGCGCTTGTTGTGCGCCTCGGCGAACGTCGGCGCGCTCTCTATGAGGCGGGCGAGGCATTCGATCGCCTCCGACCACTTCCCTTGCTCGAGGAGGCGCATGCCGCGGGCCAGCTCGTGCTGGGCGAGCTCGCCCTTCTCCCCCATCCACAGCGCCCAGAGCATTTGGGTGGCGCGGGTCCGCACGACAGCATCCGTCTCCTGCAGGGCGTCCAGGAGTTCGTCGATCGGGCGCGTGTCGCGGATGGCGCCCACTACTTCCTCGTCAGGCTCCTCCGCGACGTCCAGAAAGAGGGCCACCCAGAAGCGGCGCCGGGCTGCGGGATCGTCGAACGCGAGACTCACCATCGTCGTTGGGCGCCCCTGAAAACATGCCGACCCGACAGATGCGGCATAGCCGTCCACCAAGGGTATCTTAGTGCGCGTGCGAGGCATTGCAAGGGCCGCGTCGGAGCAGGGAGGGCTATTCGGTTTTCACGGTTGGGCTCCGATTAGGGTCATTGCCTCCATGGGTCGCGCGCCGAGTCTGCGGGTTGCCGCAGCGATGTT
>NYZG01000442.1 GCA_002687025.1 Candidatus Poribacteria bacterium | reverse complement strand
TCCATCCGATCACGTTGGCTTCGGTGAGCACGGCGACACCACAGACGTGGGCGCCGTCTGTCATCGCCCAGCACACGCGACGGGTGTAGTCGCCCAGCAGGCCGAAGTGTTTCCACCACACGTTGTGGACGCAGATGTCCGGCTCGCTCTCGAAGGCGCGCCTGCCGCGGATCGAGTAGAACGCTGCGTGCGAGAAGAACAGGTTGTTCCCGCGGACGAGATGCCAGTCCAGAAGCCACTTCGCCTCGTCCAATGTGAGATGCCAGCCGTAGGCCCCGAACAGCTCCGACGCGCTTCGCCGACGCTCCGCGACGGACGCCGCGCTGCTCGCCGCCTTCGCCGCGACGCTGTGACGTCCCTGCAGCGCGGAGTCGGCGTTCGGCTCGACGTATCGCCATACCATGTCCTGGCCCGGCCACTGGAAATAGCGTAACGCTCCCATCTCGTCGCTCTGTTCGGGGTGCCCGGTCAGTGCGATTCCGTGCTGCTCGCACCACTCGCTCTGCGCCGCGTAGAAGACGCGCTCGACGCGACCCTTCACCGCCCGACGGTACGCCTCGCGGAGCCTTTGCGTGTGCCGCCCGCAGTCGAACCACAGCGCCGGCAGGCAACTGCCCACTTCATCGCCCCACTCGTCGCGAAGATCGTCGAGGAGGCCGTCGGTGTATGCGTGCGGTCGTGGGCCGCGTCGCGCCCCCTTCCCCAACGGGTTCGGCTCGTCGGTGAACATCCCGATGACCGTTGACCCGAAGTATTCCGACAGATGCTCGTAGTACCGATCGTGGGTGTGACGGAGGAAACACGCCACCGCGTCGGCGTCCATGATGTTGCCGGCGGCGGGGGCGAGGGCGTGGCAATCGTCTTCCTCGTCGAACACGCCGCGGATGATTCCGCCGCTGAAGACGTTCCACACGGTGACGATGCGCCACGCGCCTTCGGGGACGTCGTAATGCAGCACGTCGTGGTCGAGCGGGTCGAGCCGCGTGAACGAGTCGGGGTCGAGTGTGTCTTCCGACGTCTCGCGCGCGAGGACGGCGTGCAGCAGGCGGTCGGTCATGGCGCGGCCGGGATTCGGGCGCCAGTATCCGCGCGCGGGTCCCTCGATTCTGTGGGTGATGGGGATGATGCAGCGGGACGCGTAGTCGGGGTTTTCAGCGACGACGCGCCCTTGAGCCGATCCCGACGGGTACGATCCCTCATCGTACAGCACGATGTACATGCCTAGGCGCTTCGCTTCCGCGGCGGCCACGCGCATGAACCGAAAGTATTCGTCCGTCAGATACCCAACGCGGCGCGACAGCCCAATGCGCGCGTGCGGGATGAATCCGCCGAAGCCCTTGGCGTGGAACTCGCGGATCTGGCGGCGGATCTCGTTTTCGTGGAGGTCGTCGTTCCAGAACCAGAACGGCATCATGCCGAACTCACGCGGCGGGTCCCGGAATTCTGCGAACTGCGTGTCTCTGTCCATCATACCGTTCCGTATGCCTCTTCCCACCACCGGAGATAGTCGTCCGGGGCGATGTCCGTCGCCAGGCCGCGTTCGCCCATGGCCTGAGCGAAGTTCGCGGCCATGTGGTCATCCCAGTACGCGGCGATCGCTGGGTTTTCGGGTGTTTCCCCGTTGTCGCCGGTCTCGTCGATCCACCGCTCCAGGCGGCGGCGTAGGTCTTCGAGCACCGGCGCGTGCTCCGCGCTCTCGGCCAGGTTGTGCAGCTCATGCGGGTCGGCGTCGAGGTCGTACAGCTCCTCTGCCGGGCGTGTCTCCGCCATGAACCGCGCCTGCTCGGACGTCAACTCGCCGCGTGCGTGCAGCGACTCCATGAGCGCCAGCACGGGGTACTGCAGCTTCTTGTACGCGTTGAACTGCAGGTGCGGCCGGTCGGGATGGTAGTTGCGGATGTATTTGTGCCGATGCGTGCGCACCGCGCGGATGCGGTCGTCTGTTCCGTCGCACCGATCGCGCGCCGCAATGACTTCGTCCCGCGTAACGGCGTCCGGACCTAGGAACACCTGCCCCTCCATGTGGTCGGGGGCGGGCAAGCCCGCGAGGGCGAGCGTCGTCGGCGCGAAGTCGACGCCGCTCACGAGGTCGTCGGAGACCGTTCCTGGCTCGACTCCCCCCGGCCACCGCGCGATGAGCGGCACGCGGATGCCTCCGTCGTAGAGGAACTGCTTGCCCCGCACGTGCGCCCGCCCGTGGTCGCTGATGAAGAAGACGACCGTGTTGTCCGCGAGCCCTTCCTCGTCGAGCCGGTCGAGAATCTGGCCCACCTTACGGTCTACTACCTGCACGCTTTCGAGGTACTGCGCCCAGTCGGCGCGCGTCAGGGGATGGTCGGGGTAGTACGGAGGCAGTTCTACGGCGTCGGGGTCGACCGGGCGTTCCGGGTCGCGGCGGAAGTCGCGGTGGGTGTCGGGTAGGTTGCACTGCGCGTAGAAGGGCTGGCCTTGGTCGCGTTCGCTCCAGTCCTTGCCGTCGAACGGGTTCTCGACGTGGAAGTTGAAGTCCGTCTTGCCGCGCCGGTCGAACGGTGGCCCGGGGCTGTTGCAGGTGAAGTAGCCGGCGTCGCGGAAGTGGTCCGTGATGAGGCGGACGCGATCGGGCAGCGGGTCGTCGCGCTTGCTGCGGTGCTGATGGGCGCCGAAGCTCGTTTGGTACGTCCCCGAGATGATCGCCGACCGGCTGGGCGAGCAGACCGGGCAGGTGACGAACGCGTTCTCGTACCGCGCCCCTTCCGATGCCAAGCGGTCGAGGTTCGGCGTCTGCACGACGGGCGTGCCGTAGCACGCGAGGTTCGGATACAGGTCCTCGCCGTATATCCACAGGAAGTTGAGCCGTTCCGACCCCGTCATGCGCGGCCTCCATGGTTGCTCGCTACGCGGCGCGCCTTTGCCGCGCGTGTTCATGGGCGAGGCGCGCGTCGAGGTCGATCTCGGGACGGTTCGACATGCCGAGGTTGATCGCGTGGGCGAACTCGCAGTCGAATCCCCAGCGAATCCACTCGGGAATGTCGGCCTCGGGAATGTCCCCGGCGGCGATGACCTTCATGAGGCTGACGCCCATGCCGACGCTGTACGCGCGGCGCAGGTGGTCGAGGTGTGCGTCGAGTGGGCCGCCTTCGAGCATGCGCCCTTCCTTGTTCGCGGTCGCGAGGACGGCGCGCATCTCGGGATGGTCGATCACGGCGTCCATGACGGGGCCGGCATAGACGTGCGTCGAGCATCCGATGGCGCCGATGACGCCGCGTTCCTTCGCGTCGAGCAGCACGTTGAGCGCGCCTTCACGTTCCGCCAAATCCTCCGGCGACGCTACGGCGTGCAGGAAGTAGATGTCGATGAACTCCGTGCCCATCTCCCGGAGCGACTTCTCCAGGCTCGCGCGCATGCCCTCGGGAGTCGTGATCTCAGCCTTCGTTTGGACGACGACGTTCTCACGCCCGACGGCTTTCAGTCCCGCGCCGACGTGCAACTGGGTGCTGTACATCTCGGCGGTGTCCCAGAACGTCACGCCCTGGTCGTAGGCGGCGCTCAGCAGATCCCCGCCCGCGGCGTGCGAGTCGCACACGTTGTTCAGGTGGCCCACGCCGTAGCAGAGGCGGGAGATCTCTATGCCGGTGTCGCCGTATTCGAGCCTTTCCATTCCGCGCGTACCCTCCCTATGTCGCGGTCTCGGCGGCCCCGATCAGCACGCCCAACATCGCTTGCAGGCCCCGGAACTGAAGCTCGCACATCATGCCCGACCCCGATCCCTCGCCCACCATCTCAGGAAATGGCGGCAGATGCACGAACCCGACGCTCGCCACTTCCGAATGCTCCGGCGAGCGCCCCGCACAGGCGTGCAGTGCCGCGTACAGGACTTCGTTGCAGCAGTAGCTCCCGGCCGATAGTGAGTCGCGAGCGGGAACGCCGCATCCCTCGATCGCGGCGAGGAGGCGTGCGATGGGGAACGTCGAGAAGTACGCCGCAGGCCCGCCGGGGATCACTTCCTCGTCCTCGTAGCGGTCGCCGTCGTTGTCCGGGCCGCCGCGGAAGAAGTTGACGCCGATCCGCTCGACGCGCAACGTGGACGCCCCACCCGCGAGCCCGAGGCCCATTACGATGTCCGGCCGCGTCTCCGCGATGAGGTCGCGGACGGCTGCGCTCGCCTTGCGGAACACCACTGGCAGGACTTCTGCCCGCACGTCGGCGGCGAACCCGTGCCGCTCGGCCAACTCCAGGGCGAGTTCGCCGGACGGGTTGCGGTCGCCGCCGTCGAACGGCTCGAACCCCGTGATGAGAACCGTGGGCGTCATTCCTCTCCTTCGCGCCGCGTTGACGCGGCCGCGACAGCATACCGCACCTCTATCGCACTGAGCATCCGCTCCGTACGGACCTACGGACACGAGCCCTGCGACACGCCCTTGCTGCCGTGGGACGGCCCGGGCATCTGTCACGGGGTTGGGGTCGGGCGCCTGCGGGAGGCGAAGACTGGCCCGCGGCCGGGGCACGCCGGACGAGTCGGTGGGGTGGGCGTTGAGCGAAGGACGGACAGGAGATCAGCGGGGCGTTTGGCGTGAACCGCGCCAGGCCGGTGTAGTGACGGCGTATGTCGCGCCGCTAGATATCCGCGAGTTGCTTCCGCAACACGGCGACTCTGTTCCTGACGGGCTCGTAACGCTCAATGTATTCGCGTTCCAACTCGACGGCGTGCTCTCGCGTCTCGGTCGTGGCGACCTCAATGGATTCGTGCCCGGACATCACGCCGCCGTCCCTGAGGTGCTCTCGTATCCTCTGCCGAAGGTCACTCGTGCTGCCGATGTACATCACACGCCCTCCGCGACTACGGATGACATAGACACCCGAGTGAACCGGGAAGTCGTGTAGGGACGTAACCGTGCCGATGCCGGGCAGCTTCGTGTCTGACCGGACGAATATCTCAGGATGAGAGTCGATGGTCCTGACTACGGTCTCGGCGTCCAACCCGGTTTCACGCACGACGCCGCTGATGGTGCGCCACCGAATAGTGTCGCCGAGGAAGGCGCTGTTGATCTTGTCGAGCGCGGCATCGGGCATGGCGCTACTCCATCTTGCCCATGATGTCGTCAACGTCGCTGCGTAGCGTGTCCACCTCGTGACGTAGCCAGGTGTCGATATCGTCGAGATCCAAGTCCCGCAGGGCATCCGCAAGCGCATCGTGCGACGGGAGCGCGTCCACGGCCTCCCTGAGGGCGTCGATCTGGGGTTGCATGAGGTCGGTTAGCTCCTTCACGGCACCCGCCTGCCTCTTCAGCTTCTCTATGTCATCGACGGTGTCGGCCACAAGCAGCACGGGGTTCTTCCAGAGGATCACGCCGAAGAACGCCAGCACGCTCACCGAGACCCCCGCGCCGACCCAGAACAGCGTCATCACGTGCGCGGACGGAGCGAACGCGAATACCGCGCACATGCCGTCGAAAATCAGGAGCGCCAGACCGAAGATGCGAACCGTCTTGCTGAGCGAGCCGAGGACGGCCGCCCAGTGCTGCTGCCCGTTCTTCGGTGGGTCCGACATGCTGCCCCCTGAGTCTATGGTACACCGGGCGACGGCATGGCGCTAGCAGCGTCGGCTTGGGACTGCGGAACCGGAACGAGTCGCGGCCGGGCCGGCGGAAGGCCCTCCGGTACGTCGACAAGTCGACTGCGTGATCCGTGTGCGGCTGCTGCAGCCTGGCTAAACCCACTTCCCTCCTTGCGTCGTCCATTCCTTACAGTAAGAATGAGGGGAGTTAGACAGTCGGACCATGAGGAAATCGCGTGCTAGACCTGCCTGATCGTCGCTCCGCCCTCGCCGGAATTGGCACGTAATGCGCGGCATGGGCCGCCACGGCGGCGTCGACGACGGCCGCAAGATCAGCTTCCGCGAGACGTACCCGCGCCTGCTCCGCTACGCGCGTCCGTATTGGCGCCTCGTCGCGCTGATACTTGTCCTGTCGCTTGTGACGGCGTTCATCAGCGTCCTGCCGCCGCAGGTGATGGGCGTCGCGGTGGACGAGATCACGGGCTTCGGCCGCCTCGCCGACGATGACCCCCCGGGGCAGACGACCGACGGACAGGCCGCGGTAGCCCCCGACCTCCGCAAGTCGCTCCCAATCGCCCCGTATATGAAGCGCGCCGCCGCGTACATCTCCACCACATGGCTCACCGAGTCGCCCCCGGCGGTGGTCTCGGCGACCGTTCTCGTCGGCGCCTTTCTGCTGCTGTTCGTCATCAGCCGGGTGTTCTCGGCGATCCAGGGGATCGTCATGGCGAAGGTGGGTCAGGGGCTCATCTTCGACATGCGCAGCCAGGCGTATCGCCACGTGCAGAAGCTGTCGCTGAGCTACTTCGAGGACCAGCAGACCGGCGACGTCATGTCGCGCGTCGTGAACGACGTGAACTCGCTGGAAAGCGTGATCGTCGGCCCGGTTATCCGGCTGATAACCGACGTGTGCCGACTCGGGTTCGTCCTGTATTACTGCATGCTGTGGGACTGGCAGCTCACGAGCCTCAGCCTGACCGCGGCGCCGCTGCTGCTGCTCTCGACGTTCTTCGTTGGCAAGTTGCTGCGGAAGAACTTCCGCGAGCTGCGTAAGAAGGTCGGCGAGCTGAACGCGCTCATACAGGACAACATCTCCGGCATCCGCATCATCCAGAGCTTCGTACGCGAGGAGCACGAACTCGGCCGCTTTAACGTCACGAGCCGCCAGAATTACACCCTCAACGTCCGCCTCGCGTCGATCTTCGCGATGTTCCGCCCGTGGGTCGACTTCCTGAACCAGATCGGCATCCTGGTCGTGCTGGGCGTCGGCAGCGTGAAGGTGATGAACGGCGAACTGAAGCCGGGCATGTTCGTCGTGTTCCTCCAGTACCTCCCGATGCTGTTCGGCCCCATCACCGGGCTGACACGCTTCTACAACCACGTACAGCGCGCGTTGGCTTCGTGCGAGCGCGTGTTCGAACTGCTCGACACAAAGGCGGCCGTGGCATCGCCGCCGAACGCAATACAGCTCCCGCCACTACGGGGTGAGGTCGAGTTCCGCCACGTCGACTTCCACTACCGCGACGACGTACAGGCGCTGGACGACATCGGCCTGCATGCCAAGCCTGGGGAGATGGTCGCCCTCGTCGGCCCCAGCGGAGCCGGCAAAACGACGCTGGTGAACCTCATCCCAAGGTTCTACGACATCTCCGACGGAGACCTGCTCGTCGACGGCCGGGATGTGCGAGAGGTCGATCTCGACTCGCTTAGGTCCCAGATCGGTATCGTCTTACAGGACCCCTTCCTGTTCAACGCCACGGTCAAGGAGAACCTCCGCTACGGTCGCTACGACGCCACCGACGACGACCTCGTCGAAGCCGCCAAGGCCGCGAACGCGCACGGGTTCATCTCCGAACTCACGGACGGATACGACACGCTCATCGGCGAACGCGGCGTGAAGCTCTCCGGGGGGCAGCGGCAGCGCATCTCCATAGCGCGCGCCATCCTCGCGGACGCGCGGATACTCATCCTCGACGAGGCGACGTCCTCCGTCGATTCCGAGACGGAGATGCTCATCCAGCAGGCGATCGACAACCTCGTACGCAACCGCACGACGTTCGTCATCGCACACCGGCTGTCCACGGTGCAGCACGCGGACCAGATCATCGTCCTTGAAGCGGGAGCTATCGTCGAAACGGGCAGCCACGAAGAGCTACTCGGCCGCGGCGGCCTCTACGCGCGGCTGCACGAAGTGCAGTTCCGCCTGAACGGCGACCGGGAGGCCCGCGACGAACCGAAGCGTCCCGAACCCCGCGCGCGACGTCAGCGGGCTACCGATGATCACGACGTCCCTGACCTGACCAACGGCAGCGATATCTAAAGTCGGGAGCGAGCACCATGAGCGACGGCGCCGACGCAATCGCGCTCCCCGACGACCTCCTCCTGGGTTGCGCCACGTCCGCTACGCAGATCGAAGGCGGCGACGTGGCACACAGTTGGTCCCGCCACTGCGACGACGGCAAAACGCGCGACGGCTCGCACACGCGCGACGCGGGCGGCCACTGGGAGCGCGTGGCCGAGGACGTCGATCTGCTGGAGCGAATGCATCAGCAGACGTACCGGATGAGCATCGAGTGGGCGCGCGTCCAGCCGGAAAAAGACCGATGGGACGAGGACGCCCTCGCGCGGTACCGTGAGGAGCTCGGACTGCTCCGCGACAAGGGCATCGTCCCGCTCGTCACGCTACACCACTTCACGAACCCGCTCTGGGTCGAACACGCGCGGGGTTGGGAGAACCGCGAGATCCTGGACGCCTTCCTGGCGTATGTCGAGGTCGTCGTGAATCGCCTGGGTGACCTCGTGTCGGACTGGGTCACCATTAACGAGCCGACCGTCTACGCCTTCCACGGGTACCTCGAGCGGACATGGCCGCCGGCGACGCGTCAGCGGCCTCTGCGCCGGTACCGGCAGTCCGTACGCAACATGCTGCGCGCGCATATCCGGGCGCACAAGCGCGTCCACGAGATCTACAAAGGCAAGGGGTGGACGCCGGATGCCCGCGTGGGGATGGCCCTGCATTTCATGGACTTCGCGCCCTCACGTCATGGCAAGAAGCGCGACCGGATGGCCACGTGGCTGGCCGAGCAGTTGTTCCAGGACGAACCCTCGATGGCGCACGCGCGCGGGCACTTCCTCCCGCCCTATGGCTTCCCGCACCGGTACAACAACTTCCCGGAGGGCAGCGGGGACTTCACCGACTTCGTGGGCGTCAGCTACTACAGACGCTTCCGGGTGCGTTTCCATCCGCGCGGGCGGATCGTGGAGCGGCCCGACCCCTCGGCGCCGACAAGTGACCTGGGGTGGGAGATCGACCCGGAAGGACTGCGTCGCGTGTGCGCCGCCTGCCATGAGTCGCTGGGGAAGCCTCTGTTCATCACCGGGAACGGGATCGCCACCGAGGAGGACGCCGTGCGCAGTCGCTTCATCCGCGATCACCTGGCGGAGCTCGTTGCGGCGAGGAGCGCGGGTATCCCGATCGAGCGGTACTACCATCGCTCGTTTCTGGACGGTTTCGAGTGGGGTGAGGGGATGTCGGCGAAGTTCGGGCTCGTTGCGGTCGACCCGAGCACCCGGGAGAGGACGGTCAAGCCCAGCGGGGATTACTACGCGGACGCCTGCCTGTCCCGCCTTCTACAGCCTGGCGACGATCCGGCGCCCTCCAACCACGGGTCCGCACACACTGACAGGCCATAGGCACTCTCACCCCTAGAGTGCCAGAGTGACCCGCGCCGCACGCCCGAACAGTGCCTATTTGGCATCCCTATCTGCGCGAAACCGTGCCATAATAGCTCTTGACGCGCGCGGACCCGCATGGCCACCGGGCTCGAACGGTTGGCGCGCCCATTGCGTGGTGTGCAGAATGTCACGCGGGAGCGGCGTCGAATCGGTAGCGAAATCGGCGGCCGCTCGAACACTCACAGGAAACACGGAGAGTAGCAATGGCTATCACTCCTCTCTATGACCGCATCCTCGTGAAGCGGGTCGAAGAGGAAGAGCAGATGGTCGGCGGGATCATCATCCCCGACACTGCGAAGGAAAAGCCCCAGCAAGGCGAGATCGTCGCCGTCGGCGAGGGCAAGGTGCTCGACAGCGGCGAGCGTCAGGCGCCCGACGTGGCCGCCGGCGATACGGTGCTGTTCGGCAAGTACGCCGGCACCGAGATCACATACGACGACATCGACTATCTCATCCTGCGCGAGGAAGACATCCTCGCGAAGATTGCAGGATAGCGACGAGCTGAAGGAGACAACCACATGCCTGCTAAGCAGTTGGCATTCGACGAGGAAGCCCGTTCCGCCATCAAGCGTGGCGTAGACACGCTGGCGAACGCGGTCCGCGTCACGATGGGCCCGAAGGGCCGCAACGTGGTCCTCGACAAGTCGTACGGCGCGCCGACGGTGACCAAGGACGGCGTGAGCGTGGCGAAGGAAGTCGAACTCGAAGACGCCTATGAGAACATGGGCGCGCAGATGGTCAAGGAAGTCGCTTCCAAGACCAGCGACGAGGTCGGCGACGGCACGACGACGGCGACGGTTCTCGCCCAAGCGATCTACCGCGAAGGCCTCAAGAACGTCACCGCCGGTCGCAACCCGATGAGCCTCAAGCGCGGCGTCGACAAGGCCACGTTGGCGGTTGTCGATTCGCTCGCCGGCCTGAGCACGCCACACGAAACGCGAGAGCAGATCTCGCAAGTCGCGGCGATCTCCGCGAACAACGAAGCCGAGATCGGCGAGCTCATCGCCGACGCGATGGAGAAGGTCGGCAAGGACGGCGTCATCACCGTCGAAGAGGCGAAGTCGCTGGACACGACGGTCGAGGTGGTCGAGGGGATGCAGTTCGACCGCGGTTACCTGTCGCCGTACTTCGTCACCGACCAGGAGCGCATGGAAGTCGAGCTCGAAGATCCATACATCCTGATCCACGAGAAGAAGATCTCCGCGCTGAAGGACATCGTTCCCCTGCTGAACGAAGTCGCCCAGGCCGGTGGCAGCCTGCTTGTGTTGGCCGAGGATGTCGAGGGCGAAGCGCTCGCGACGCTCGTGCTGAACAAGCTGCGCGGTCTCATCAAGGTCGCTTCGGTGAAGGCGCCGGGATACGGCGACCGTCGCAAGGCGATGCTCGAGGACATCGGCATCCTGACCAACGGCCAGGTGCTGTCCGAGGAGCTCGGCGTGAAGCTCGAAACGATCGGGCTGAACTCTGAGTTCATCGGTCGCGCGAAGCGCGTTGTGATCGACAAGGACAACACGACGCTCATCGAGGGCGCCGGTTCCCAGGACGCGATCCGCGGCCGGATCAGCCAGATCCGTCAGCAGATCGAAGACACGACTTCCGACTACGACAGCGAGAAGCTCCAGGAGCGTCTCGCGAAGCTGTCCGGCGGCGTTGCGGTGATCAACGTCGGGGCGGCCACGGAAGTCGAGATGAAGAACAAGAAGGCGCTCATCGAGGACGCGATGCACGCCGCGCGGGCGGCCGTCGAAGAGGGTGTCGTGGCGGGCGCCGGCGTGGCTTACATCCGCGCGCAGTCCGCTCTGGACGGCGTCGAGAGCAGCGACGAGGACGAGAAGGTCGGCGTCGACATCGTCCGTCGCGCGCTCGAGGAGCCGCTTCGCCAGATCGTGCGCAATGCGGGTCTCGAAGATTCGCTGGTCGTGGACGCCGTTCGCAAGAACGACGACACGAACTACGGCTACGACGCCCGAGCCGAGGTGTGGGGCGACATGTTCACGATGGGCGTGATCGACCCGACGAAGGTCGCGCGCATCGCGCTGGAGAAGGCCGCGAGCATCGCCGGTCTCATGCTCACGACCGAGGCGCTCATCGCTGAGCTGCCCAAGGACGATCCGCCCATGCCGGCAGGTCCTCCCGGCGGCGGCGGCGGCATGTACTAGGCCCAAGCGCCCGACGCTCACGCGTCGACTCGACGGCAGGCGCGCCACAAACGCGCCTGCCGTTCCGTCCTGCACGAACTGCCATCCCGCGCCACGCTCTGATCCCTGCCCCTCACGCCTGCTGCATGTGATCGTGTTCCCACGCCCAGCACGCCATCGCCTGGCAGTGCGCCGGACCTCGTCGTCCCGCCAGCGGAAGACGGTCGCGTAAGCCACCCACGGACGCGGGTCGCCCAGGGAGCACGAACGACCAGTGAACAACTCCTGCGACGGCTCCGCATTGTGCGGGTCGAGGCGGCGCGGTA
>NYZG01000441.1 GCA_002687025.1 Candidatus Poribacteria bacterium | reverse complement strand
GTTCCTCCATCACGTTCTCGGCGACGCTCGCGACGCTGTCGGCGTTCTGCAGCCAGTGACTCCCGATGTTCGACGTCATGATGACGACCGTGTTGCGGAAGTCGACCGTGCGGCCCTTACTGTCGGTCATACGGCCGTCGTCGAGCAGTTGCAGCAGCGCGTTGAACACCTCCGGGTGCGCCTTCTCGATCTCGTCGAACAGGACGACGGAGTAGGGCTTGCGTCGCACCGCTTCGGTGAGTTGTCCGCCCTCGTCGTGGCCGATGTATCCGGGCGGCGCCCCGATCAGCCGGGCGACGGAGTGCTGCTCCATGTACTCGCTCATGTCGACGCGCGTCATCGCGTCGGGCGAGTCGAAGAGGAACTCCGCCAGCGCCTTGGCGAGGTGCGTCTTTCCGACGCCCGTGGGTCCGAGGAATATGAACGAGCCGATGGGCCGCTGCATGTCCTGTAGCCCCGCCCGCGCGCGGCGTATCGCGTTCGACACCGTGCTCACCGCCTGATCCTGCCCGACGACGGACTCCCGCAGCCCGTCCTCCATGTGGATGAGCTTCTGCACCTCGCTCTCCAGCATCCGCGAGACGGGGATGCCCGTCCACGACGAGATCACCTCGGCGATATCGTCGGGGGTGACCTCCTCCTTGAGCATTGGCTCCGTGTCCTGCTCCTGCTCCTTGAGCTGCTCGAGTTGCGCTTCGGCGTCGGGTATCTCGCCGTAGCGTATGCGGCTCGCGCGGTCGTAGTCGCCCCGGCGCGCCGCCTGCTCGCTCTCGACCTTGAGCTGCTCGACGCGTCCCATGAGCTCGCGCTGGTACTCTATCGTCTCCTTCTCGCCGGCCCAGCGGAGCTTGAGGTCCGTCGCCTTCTCGCCCAGTTCGGACAACTCGTCGTTCAGCTTGTCGAGCCGCTCGCGGGAGGCGGCGTCGGTCTCGATTTCCAGGGCGCGCTGCTCGATCTGTAGCTGCGTCATGCGGCGCTCCACCTCGTCGATCTCGACCGGCACGCTGTCGATCTCCATGCGGAGACGCGAGCCCGCCTCGTCGATGAGGTCTACCGCCTTGTCGGGCAGGAAGCGGTCGCTGATGTACCGGTGCGAAAGCATCGCCGCGGCCACCAACGAGCCGTCCTGGATGCGCACGCCGTGATGCACCTCGTAGCGCTCCTTGAGGCCGCGGAGTATCGCCACTGTCTCCTCGACGTTCGGCTCCTCCACCATGACCGGCTGGAAGCGCCGTTCGAGCGCGGCGTCCTTCTCGATGTGCTTGCGGAATTCGTCGAGCGTCGTGGCGCCGACGCAGCGCAGTTCGCCGCGCGCCAGGGCGGGCTTCAGCATGTTCGACGCGTCCATCGACCCCTCGCCGGCCCCGGCTCCGACGATCGTGTGCAACTCGTCGATGAAAAGGACGACGTCGCCGCCCGCGTTCTCGACCTCCTTCAGGACCGCCTTGAGCCGGTCCTCAAACTCGCCGCGGAACTTGGAGCCGGCGACGAGCGCCCCCATGTCGAGCCCCATGAGCCGCTTGTCCTTGAGCGTCTCCGGGACGTCCCCCTCGACGATCCGCTGCGCCAGGCCCTCGGCGATGGCGGTCTTCCCGACGCCAGGCTCCCCGATGAGAACCGGGTTGTTCTTCGTGCGGCGTGAGAGCACCTGCATCACGCGGCGGATCTCGGAGTCGCGCCCGATGACGGGGTCGAGCTTCCCCTGCCGCGCCATCTCCGTGAAGTCGTGACCGAACCGCTCCAGCGCCTGGTACCTGTCCTCGGCGTTGGGATCCTCGACCTTCTGACCGCCTCGGATCGACTCCAGCGCCCCGAGTATCTTCTCTGCGGTGACGCCATGCCTACGCAGCAGCTTGCCCGCGGCGGAATCCTTGTCCTTCGCGGTGGCGATCAGGAGATGCTCCGTACTCATGTACGCGTCTTCGAGCTCCTTCGCCTCTGTCCACGCACCGTCCAACAGGCGACGCGTCGACGTCGAGAAGTACAGCTCCGCCGCGTGGCCGTGCACGCGGTGCTTCTTGTCCAGTTCCTCCTGCGCGTCCTCCCTTATGTTGGCCAGGTCCGCGCCTACGGCGCCGACTATCGCGGGCGTCGGCGCGCCCTCCTGGGTGAGGAGAGACATCAGAAGATGCTCGGGGCTCACTTCGGGGTGCTCGGCGTCTTTGGCCAACTCCTGTGCTATCTGCAGCGCTTCCTGGGACTTTACGGTAAAGCGGTCCATCCGCATGGGTCGTGCCCTCCGTTACCTACCGGCTCTGAGCGTCGCCTTCACCCAAGGCCCTGCGCAATCTCCGTACCACGTCGCGGACGCCGCGAAGCCGCTCTACGACTGACGTCGGTCGCACGCCATCATGCCATATTGGCACGCGATTGTCCCGTCGGCCGCGTGCACGTAGACTCTCGGCATGTGTAACCATCGCGCGGTTGTCCTACTCGACGGGCTGTACGACGACCGCCATCCCGACTTCTACGCGGAGTCGTGCGCGCGGGACGATCCCACCATCGTGTGCGCGGACGGGGCGTTGCGCTCGGTGGCGGAGCTGATGCCGGGGATCGCGCCGCAGTTGGTCGTCGGAGACATGGACTCCCTCGGCGACATCGACCGCGAGGCGTGGAAGCGGCGTGGTACGCGGTTCGACGACACGTGGGACGGGCAGACCGCAAAGGACTACACGGACGGACAGCTCGCGCTCTACGCGGCGTTGGACGAGGGCGCCCAGCGTATCGACATCCACGGCGCCCTGCCGAGGCGCGACGCGTACGATCACGACCACTTCCTGGGCAACCTGTCGCTGATCTCCGAGGCGCGCGAACGGCTCGGAGATGCGCCGGACGACGCCGTCCGCATCGCGGAACCACGGGAGACCATCGCCCTGTGCCGCAGTCGGCTGACGCTGACGCGAAATGGGGCGGGGTTGAATCGCGTGTCGCTGGTTCCCCTCGGCGCCTCGGCGCGGGTGGCGCGTAGCGAGGGCTTGCGGTGGGATCTCGCGGGACTACAGGTCAACGCTGCCCCGGCGAACGCCTTGCGTAACGAGTTCGAGTGGAACGCGAGGACCGTGACGATCGAGCTCGTGGACGGATCGGCGCCTGTCTACGTCTTCCATAACTGGTATGGGCAGGATATCGAGGCGTGAAATCGAGTCCTGGTGGGCCGTTTCGCGTAACGCCGCGCGCCATACTGATCGGCGTGGTGTACGTCGTCTTCCTCGCCGCTCTCACGCCGTACAACGACTACTACATCCGCAACACGTTCCTGGCGGGGAACCACTTCCCTATTGGGTCGTTCTTCCTGTTCTCCCTGCTCGTCATCGGTGTGAACCCGGTCATGCGGCGGCTCGGGCTGCGGAACACGCTCAGCCCGACAGAGCTTCTCGTCGTGTGGGTGATGATGCTCGTGGGGTCGGGCATCCCGTCGTCGGGGTTCCTGCGCTACCACCTGTTCATGCTCACCGCGCCGACGTACTTCGAGAACTCCTCGAACGACTGGGCGAGACTGTTCTACGAGCTTCTGCCGGATTGGCTCGTCGTCAAGGACGCGAAGGCGGCGAAGGCGTTCTACGAAGGGCTCGACCCGCTCGCGCCGATCCCCTGGGGGCTGTGGGTAAGGCCGGCGTGCATCTGGTCGGGTTACGTGCTGCTGACGTACTTCGTCATGCTGTGCATCACGGTGATTCTGCGGAAGCAGTGGGTGGAACACGAGCGGTTCGCGTTTCCACTCGTGAAGCTGCCGCAGGAAATGGTCGAGGAGCCGACGGCCGGCAAGGCGTTCAACGCGTTCTTCCGCAATCCGATGACATGGGCCGGATTCGCCCTTCCGGTGCTCGTGCACACGCTGAACGGCGTCCACGCGCACATCCCCTCCGTGCCGCACCTCCCGTTGAACATCGACCCGAACGCGCTGTTCGCGGAGCGGCCGTGGACGGGTCTGCGGTGGATGCGGATGACGATCTACCCCACGGTGGTCGGGTTCTCGTATCTGCTGCCGTTGGATGTGTCGCTGAGCTTCTGGCTGTTCTACCTGCTCTTCAAGGCGCAGAGCGTCGCGTCGGTCGCCATGGGGGCGGGTGTGAACGGCTTCACGATGGCGAATCGTCAGGAGATGGGCGGCTACATCGCCCTGACGCTGTACATGCTGTGGCTGGCGCGTCGGCACTTGGCGAACATCGCGCGGGCGACCTTCACGTCGGCGAAGACGGACGACGGGCGCGAGGCGTTGTCGTATCGCGTGGCGTTGCTCGGCCTGATCGGCGGGACGCTCGGCCTGAGCCTGATGTGCAAGCTGGCGGGGATGTCGTTCTGGCTGGGGCTGACGATCCACCTGCTGTTCTACATGATGTGCGTGGTGCTGACGTGGATGGTCACCGACGGCGGGTTCCTGTTCCTGCTGGCGATCTTCCGGCCGTCGGATTACGTGGTGATTCCGTTGGGGACATCGCGGCTCGCGCCATCGGCCCTGACGATCATGGCGTATGAGAAGACGCTCATGTTCGACCTGCGCGAGGTCATGATGCCGCACATGATGAACAGCCTGAAAGCCGCTGACGTCGGTCGCGTGCGGCATCGACGTTTGCTGCTGCCGATCGGCCTGGCGATCGTCGTCGCGTTGGCGGTGTCGTATGTGTCGGGGCTTTGGGTTTGGTACCGGAAGGGCGGGCTGAACCTCGGATACTGGCACGCGCCCGAGCCGTTCGACCGGCTGACGCGGCAGCTCGTGAACCCCACCGGCACGAACTGGGTGGAGATGCTCTACGTCGGGATCGGCATGGCGTTCATGTCGGGGCTGATCTTCATGCGGTACCAGTTCACGTGGTGGAGGTTGCATCCGCTCGGCTACGCCATGACGACGAGTTGGGCGCCGTACACCGTGTGGTTCTCGTTCTTCTGGGGATGGCTGCTGAAGTACGCCATCATGCGCGGACTGGGCTTCAAGGGGTATCGGACGTGGCGGCCGTTCTTCCTGGGGATGGTCGTCGGGGACGCGCTGATGGCGGGGGTATGGGTTATCGTCGGGCTGTTCACCGGTGTGCCGTACCGGATCATGCCGGGTTAGGGCTACGGAGGCTGGGGGGGCCTGCTGACCGGCGGCCGTGTCCTCAGCCGGGCCGCGTGCGGGTGGGATCGAGTACGCGGAGGCCCTCGGCCTCGGCTGCTGCATTGAGGGCCGTATCAGCGGACACAGATGTCAGACCGCGTTCGCCGGCCACCGTGGCGAGCCGATCTGCCTCCAACGCCGCTGCTAGATGCACGGCGTCGTACCCGCGGAGGAAGTGTCGGATGGCCAGCGTCCGAGCTTCGTGGAGGAGGTCGGTAGTAGTGCCGACGATGAGCCAGCGTGTGTCGAAATCATGCTGAAACTCGCGGATCGCCGCCTGGAAGGGCTCCGACAGGCTGTTTCGCCCGCGACCTCGCCTGGCAAGGCCGGCGGCAACCTCGACGCCGCCGATGTCGGACATATGGATGTCGTGCAGTGCCTCGGTGTCGAGGATCTCGCCAACGACCGGACTGCCAGGTTCGAAGACGTATTCCTTCACGACGGCGCTAGCGTCCAGGTAGTAGGCTGCCACCTACCCGCGGTCCTCGATGATCATCTCGGACACTAGCTTGCCTTCGATGCGGATGGGTTCGAAGGTTCGCGGCCGTAGTCTGTCCTCCATACGAGGGATGCGCGTCACCAGACCCGCTTCGAGGAGCCGACGGTGGTAAGGAGAGATGTCGTCGCGCTGTCGTTCGTCTCTCAGCCGCGTGATCGCGTCACGAGCGGCGTCGAGGTCGTCGTCCGGCAGTTCGTCGACCAACTGCCGTATCTCTTCGCGGGTTGCAGCCGCCATCTTCTTGACCTCCTGACGTAGTGACGTCGCCGTCCGACTGTCGGATGATACGTCCCGCGGCAGGCGAAGAGAACACCGTGGGCGGAGCTGGCGCGCGGTCGCGCCGTCGCGCACGGGCTGTCTCCGAAGGTAGGGAGTAGGCAACGCGCCCCGAAAACCCAGTAGCCCAGCGGCCTGACGCGCTCCCTACACCCACACCTACTCCCTACTCCGCCGCCACGCCGATGGCCCTCGGCTTCGCGCTGACAGATTCCGCTCTCTGCACCGCGTTCCACCGGTGGAAAGCAGCGCGACGATGACATGCGGCGGGACTGGGCGGCTCACGGGGCGCCCACCGCGTCGCGTGCGTATGACATCAACGCCCTCCTTGGAACCGATGATCCCAGGTCGGATGTCCCCTTCCGGGTGACGCCCTGTGCGTCTGTGCAGAAGCGCTGTGGAGTCGTGAACGCGGACCCGCACGGACACTGCCCCACGAGCGGGAGATCCTGGGTTCACGGAAGATCTGACCCCATACACGTAATACACCGGTAACGTTCCCCCGGTATCTGTCGCGCGGGTGGCTTACGTATACCATACAGACACGCGCCCGCCGTCCTACGTTGACGCCAGCGTGCCCGTGACCTCATTAGCAGACCAATGGAACGCCACCGCCACTCAACGAGGCACACACGGATGGCACTGTCTTCAGAGAACGAGTTCACGTGCGACCAGACTGCTCCAGATCTGGTGCGGCGGTATCTTCGCGGTGCAGCACTGTCGCCTCTCTTCTTGCACGGCAACGCGCTGGACGTGCTTACATCGCTTCCACAAGATAGCGTGGACTGTTGCATGACCAGTCCGCCGTATTGGGGGCATCGCCAGTACGCCGAGGATGGGATTGGGTTGGAGGACGAACATGTCGCCTATGTCCATAGCCTTGTGGCTATCCTCAACCGAGTCGGGCGGGTGCTCAAACCCTCGGGGTCACTGTGGCTGAACATAGGGGATACTTACGAGAACAAGCATCTTGTTGGTGTGCCGTGGCGGGTAGCT
>NYZG01000440.1 GCA_002687025.1 Candidatus Poribacteria bacterium | reverse complement strand
GACCTGCGCGGGGCGGACGGTCGAGCTCTACAGGCTGCGGTCGACTACGTGGCCGGATTGGGCGGCGGGACGGTGCGCATCGGTCCCGGTCGATATGAGATGCGCAACGCGCTCATCCTGCGCGACAACGTCCACGTCGTCGGCGTGCCGGGCGAGACGACGCTCGTTGCGCGCGACGGGCTGATCTCGCGCCTGGCCATGGACGGCGACGCGAATCAGTGGGAGATCACGGTCGCGGACCCGACAGGATTCCGAATCGGCGATGGCGTCGCCATCGTGGACGACAGCAGCGGCGGCTTCACCGACACGACGGCGACCCTGACGGCCCAGCTCGACGCGAACACGTTCCGCATTTCGCGCCCGCTGTACGTCGACTACATGGTCCGCGACAACGCCCGGGCGAAGCAGGCGTTCCCCGTAGTGGGCGGCTGGCAGGTGAAGAACGCGAGCGTCGAAGGGCTGGTCATCGACGGCAACCAGGCGAAGTGTGAGTCCGTGGGCGGATGTCGCGCGGCGGGCATCTACCTGTTCGAGTGCGAGGACATCGCCATCCGCAACTGCGTCGTGAACGACTACGACGGCGACGGCATCAGCTTCCAGGTGTCGCAGCGCGTGACCGTCGAGGACTGCGTCAGCCGCGGCAACGCCGGGATCGGCATCCACCCGGGGAGCGGCTCGCAGCATCCGACGGTGCGGAACAACCTGTCCCAAGGCAACGGCGCCGACGGCGTGTACGTGTGCTGGCGCGTGAAACACGGCGTCTTCGAGAACAACACCCTGGTCGCCAACGCGCGGGACGGCATCTCGATCGGCCACAAGGACACCGACAACCTGTTCGTCGGCAACGAGATCACCGGCAACAGCCGCTCGGGAATCATGTTCCGCGGCGAGTCGGAAGCCATGGGCGCGCATCGAAATGTGTTCGAGGGCAACCGCATCCTCGACAATGGCGGAGGAGAGCATGACGCCGCTATCCTCATGCGCGGCCATCACCACGACGTCGTCTTCCGTGGCAACACCATCGGGTATTCGGGCGAGAGCGGAGACGAACGCGTCGGCATTCGCCATGGCGAGGGCGTGCTTCGCCTGGACGCGGGTGAGAACGAATTCGTGAACGTCTCGGAGGAGCGCGTGGCGGACTGAAAGTGGCCTCCGGGTCCACGCGGACGCCATTCGCTGTCTCGCGAGGTATCCTTGGGAGCGCGAGCGGCCGACATTCTTAAAAGGACTGGCGTCGACATATGGACACGGGTTTGCAGCACAGGATACCGGTGACGATCCTCTCGGGGTTTCTCGGCAGCGGCAAGACAACCCTCCTCAACTACATCCTGACCGAGAACCACGGCCTCAAGGTGGCCGTGATCGTAAACGAATTCGGCGAGGTCGCCATCGACAACCAGCTCATCGTCGGGCTCGATGAGCAGGACGACATCGTCGAGCTCAGCAACGGCTGCATATGCTGTTCCGTCCGCACGGACCTCCTCGACGCCGTGATGAACATCCTCTCCGACGAGTCGCGCAACGTGGATTACCTCGTCATCGAGACGACGGGGTTGGCCAATCCACAGCCCATCGCGCAGACGTTCTTCATGCCCGACCTCGAGACGCGCACCTTCCTGGATTCCATCGTCACCGTTGTCGACGCCGTGCACTACGAGCAGGTGATGGAGGAGTCTGACGTGGCCGAGCAGCAGATCGCCTTCGCCGACTTCGTCCTGCTGAACAAGGTCGCCGACGCCTCGCCGGAGCAGGTCGAGGAAGCGGAGAAGATGGTGCAGGCCGCGAACCCGTACGCCCGCATCATGCACACGAACTTCGCCAAGGTCGACCTAAAGCTGCTGCTCGATGTCGGCGCCTTCGATCTTGACAAGCATTTCGACGCGGCGGAGGCGGACGCGTTCCTCAAGGGCTCCTTCGACGCGGCTCACGATCACGACCATACGCACGACCACGAGCATGATGAGGACTGCGAACACGACCACGAGCACGACGAGGACTGCGAACACGACCACACGCATTTCGAGGAGGAGGGCTTCCTGTCCGCCTCCTACGTGTTCGACCGTCCGTTCGTGGCGAAAGAGTTCCAGGACTTCCTCGAGTCGATGCCGACGACGGTTTTTCGCGCGAAGGGCATCCTCTGGTTCCTCGGCGAACAGCAGCGCGCGGTGTTCAATCAGGTGGGCAGCAGCGTGATCGTCGAATGGGGCAAGGAGTGGGGCGAGACCCCGCCAGCCAGCCAGGTGGTGTTCATCGGTAAGGAGTTCGACAAGGTCGCGCTGCACGACCAGCTCAGCACCTGCCTGTACAGCGACTCCAACGGCTAGCCCTCCGACGGCAGGCGTCCTCCGACGGCCTGGCGCATTCTGTCCATGTGCAGCCGCCAGGTGTAACCCGTCTGATTGCCGTCGTCGTCCCGGAACACCTCATGGGCGATGGCCTCGGGGAACATCTCCTTGAGGCGATCTCGGTACTGCCAGCACTCCGCGTCCACCGGCTGCAGCGCCGCCTGGAACGCGGCGTCCTTCTCGCGCCACTCTTCCTTCTCCGCCTCCGTCGCCTGCTTGCCGGGCTCCTCGGGACGCGTGTCCTGGATCGCGTTCGACCTTTCGACCGCGTTTAGATACCTGGGCCACATCTCCGCGAGGGCTACGTACAACACCTGCTCTTGTCGTTCAGCGTCGGTGTGGGGCGATGCCTCGGGCGTGTCGCTCTGCCCCGACCCGGCGACGAGGCCCCCCGCGGGGTCCGCCGCCTCGTTCGGCTCTGACGCGTGTCGCGCCCGAAGGGCGTCGTCCTCGGCCGCGCTCCCCGCTCGCGTGTCCGAGGACGACGCGCGCGTTCGCCTCTCTGCCGTCGGCGCTCCGGCCCGCCGAGTGTGCGTAGACCTTCCGGTCGCAGGCGTCGCGCCCCGTGTGTCTGCGCGAGGCGCATAGCTGACCTCGTCGTCCACGGCCGCGCGCCACAGCCACCCACCAACAAGCGCACACACGCAGACCGCAGAGATCGCCGTTGCGTAGACCCATTTCATCGTCAGAATCCCTCCCGCCGAAGCCGTCGCTCTGCGTCCTACTAGGGCCGCCCCGACGCTGAGGAGGAACCGCAGCCGGCGGCGCACTCGCCGCCGCGCGCGGTGAAGTCGCACGCCGACCGCCGAATGCGACAGCCCGTGTCGCGCCTCCAGCTCGTCATAGGGCGAACCCTCGACGAGGTGCGAGTACAACAGGTCGCGGTCCACCGGACTGAGCGCGTGCAGCGCGTCGAGGAACGCCCGCCAGCGCTCGCCGTTCTCCGCGTGCTCGTGGGGCGATGGAGCGCGGCTCGGTAGTTCGGCGAGGAACTCCGACAGTTCCGGCTTCCGTTTGCGATTCCAGTCCTGCGCCGTGTGTCGCGCGATGGTCTGAATCCACTGCGGCAGTCGCTCGATCTCCCGCAGTTGCCCGCAGTTCGCGTACGCGCGCAGGAGTACTTCCTGCGTGAAGTCGTCCAGATCGCGCGCCGCCGCCAGCCGTCGTCGACCGATGCCGCGGATCGCGCCGACCTGCGCCAGCGCTGCCGTGTCGAACGCGTCCCGCGCTTTCGTGTCGCCCATTGACCGCCCTCAGCGTCGTTCATCTGTATCTGACGTATGACGTCCGGGGAGTTTACACATTCGTGCCGAAGGACGTGTGTGTGCGTGGGTAGGACGCGGAGGGCAGGGCGTGTCGCCTATGCGTGGGGAGTCGGCGTGGTTGCCCGCTGCGGCGGATGGTCGAGATGTTCGACGTACATCTCGGGTGCGAAGCCGATCCGCAGACCCATCGCCCGGATTCCATGGCGGCAGTTGGCGCATCCGTACGCCATAGGACGAGTTGTCGCCTCGCGGCGCGCGAGACTATGGGGCCCGCTGCGGGATCTCGTCTCGTACGGGGCGTTCGTTGTGCGTCCAGTGGCCGTGTGTGTCGCGTCCACGGCAGACGATGGCCGTGCCACCCCACGAGTTGAGCGGCTTCACGTCCGGCGGCGCGAAACGCATCGTCAGACCGCAACGACGGCGATCGGAGGCGTTCGGCTCAGAGCCGTGCAGAAGCATGTCCGAATGGAGCGATATCTGACCGGCGGCCATCTCAACTGCGACGGCCTCGCCGCCGTATCTGCCGGGGTCGTGGACGGATTGGCTGAGGACATTCTCCTCCTCGGGCTTGCTCCACTCGAAGGCGATCTGGCCGTCGCGGTGTGACCCGGCGACGAACTCCATCGCGCCGTTCTCCAGGTCCACATCGTCGATGGCGAGCCACACGGTTACCGTCTTACTCGGACTCAGCGGCCAATACGAGGCGTCCTGGTGGTAGGCGACGCGTTTCGTGTCGCCGGGCATCTTGCTGAAGTAGTGCGTGGCCCAGCAGACCAGGTTCTCGCCGAGGAGGTCCTCGACGTAATCGAGTATTCGCGGATCGCTGACCAGGTCGTAAATGCCGGTGCACTTCGCCTGCCATCCGTTGATGGAGCAACTGTTCCATCCAGCGGCCATCGCCTTGTCCATCAGGCCGTCGAAGTACGTGCGATGCACCGCGATCTCGCTGGCGGAGAACACGTCCAGCGGGAACACATACCCACGCTCGTTGTACTGCCGTATCTGCTCGGCCGTCAGGGCCGCGGGCGATGGGTTCTCCGTCGGGTAGAAGGAGAGGTCCCTCCCGAGGTCGGGCATCGCGTCCTGGACGGCGGCCATGGGCGGCTTCCTCCTACTATCCTGCGGGCGGGACGGGCTGGTCGTAACCTATACGGGCGGGAGCCAGGCGTCAACGCCCGCATCGGGAGGAGGACGCGGCCGCCGAGACGGCTCCCCAGCCGGGCGACCGTGCACGATAAGGCCCGGGCAATCTCTCACCCGGGCCGGAAACTAACTTGAATCTAGGGACGCTCCACTCGATCCGCCTCGACTAACCGGCGGCGTCGAGCTCGGCGCTCTCCTGCACCCGCTGACGCAGCTTCTTCATGGCCTGCGCTTCGATTTGTCGCACACGCTCCTTCGTCACGCCCAACTGCACGGCGATAGCGCGAAGCGTCTGCCCCTCGCCACTGGCGAGGCCGAAGCGGAGAGCGATGATCGTCCGCTCACGCGGTGTCAGAATGTCCAGAAGCTGGTCCACCTGCTCCCGACGCATCCACGCGTCGAGATACCGGTGGGTATCGTTCTGTGCGTCTTCGACAACATCCGAGAGCGTCGTCGTGCTGTCTTCGCCGCCCACGGGCGCGCCCAACGGCACCGGCTCTTCCGGCAGCATCTCGATGTTGCGGATCTGCTTCTTCGTCTTCTCGAGTCGTTCCGCGAGTTCCTCGGAGGTCGGAGAGCGCTCCAGCGACTGCTCCAACTCCGTCGACGCGCGGTTCTGCTGAGACATGTCGGCGATAATGTACGACGGGAGGCGGATCGTACGCGCCGTCCGGTCGATGTATCGCGAGATGGACTGACGGATCCAGTGCACCGCGTACGTGCTGAACTTGAACCCGCGCTGCTCGTCGAAATGCTCGACGGCCTGCATCAGTCCGCCGATGCCCTCTTGCAGAAGATCCACGAGAGGAACGTTCGCACGGCGGTATGCCAGGGCGATCTTCAGCACGAGGCGGAGGTTGCACAGGATCAGGCGCTCGCGTGCCGTCCCGTCCTGCGCCTTTATCCGCTGGCTGATTTCGATCTCTTCCTGACGAGTGAGCAGCGGATGTCGCTGAGCCTGCTCCAACCAAGCGTCGAGAGTCTCACGCTCGTTGGCGTCACGGCTCATCGTGACGTATTCGCGGACCGGGATGAACGAAAGCGTCGTCGAGCGCACGGAACAGGCCTCCACAGGACATCTACGGGACGCGAACACCCGAGCAAGGAGCGTGCCACTTTTTCGGGCAACCCGCCTTCTGACCTTAGACGCGGTCATAGCCTACAATTCGTCGGGAATCAAGGGCATGTGCACGCTTCTTGCGCCCGGGTACGACGCACAATGCGACGCGACGCGCGACACGAGCGGCCCCAGGAATTGCACACTAAGCGCAAGTTTTGAGCACTATCGACAAGCCACAGGCGCAATACACCTTGCCTTTGGGCCGTTCGCGACGTACAGTCCACACGCCCTGAACACGATTGCGGATGCACTTGGCCCGGGCCATCCGGGAACGCCAATGTCACGCCGGAAGGCAGCCACATGGACACCCCGACGGAGCGATTCGACGCGCAAAAGGAGGCCGTGCGCGAGAAGATCGAGGAGGCGATCGGCGCCTACCAGAAGCTCGCGACGATAGACCTGTCGGACTTGACGCGTGAAACCTCGGCGAAGATGTATCAGGAATTCGTGGCCATCGAGGCCGTATTCGACGGCGTGGGCGGCGTGCTCGACGGTATACGCGCGGCTGTACAGATAGCCGGCGACAGCTTCACCGATCAGCTCGAGGTGGTCGGATTCGACGGCGACGAAATCCCCACGATCACCGAGATTGTCGAGGACGAGGAGTACGGCGCCGCCATATCCGAGTAGCGATCACGCGGGGGCGTCGCCCCAGTCCGGTATCTCCAGCCGCTCGCCGTCACGCATGGCCGACTGATGCGCCACCAGTCCCGGCGCGACGTACCGCACGGCTTCCCACACATTGATCCGCGGCTGACGGCCCTTGTGTACCGAATCTACGAACTCGTTCGCGAGATACGCGTGGGATCCGCCGTGCCCGCCAAGGTCCGACGCTAGGGGCTCCGGCAGAGGCTCGTGATGACGCGTCATCTCGACCTCCTCGCGGCCGGAAGTCGTGCCCCACATGGCGTTGCCGACGGAGCTCTGCTCGAAGCTGCCCTCGGTTCCGTAGATCGCCGTGACGCGCTCTCCGCCGGGGTTTCCGACGCGTCGGAATTCGCATATCCGCGCGCTGGCGCCGTTGCTCATCTCGAACAGCCCGACCTCGTTCGAGAACTCGTTCTCGTACACCGTGTCCATGCGGAACCAGTCGTCGTCGGGCAGCCGAAACCCTATGCAGGACACGCTGGTCATGCGCGCCTTCATCACGGACACCATGAAGCACGTCGAGTGCGTTGGGTAGTGCATCGGCACGCCGCCGGTCTTGTCCGGCCCCCAGTCCGCGCCCCAGCGCTTCTTGGCTACGTCATAGAGACCGTGGCTCATGTCGTGGAGGTATTCCGCCTCCCCGTAGACGAACTCGCCGAAGGCGCCCTCTTCCGCCTTCTTGCGGCAGAACGCGGCGTCCGGCCTGAAATAGCTCGTCTCGCCGTTCATGTACAGCATGCCGGTGCGCTCCGCCGCCTTCACCAACGCGTCGCAATCGTCGAGCGAGTAGGCCGCGGGAACCGCCGTGTAGACGTGCTTTCCCGCTTCCATCGCCTGGATCGCCTGCGAGGCGTGGAGCCACGGCTGCGTCACTATGTACAGCGCGTCGATGTCCGACCTGCAGATGTCGTCGAGGGTGCGGTAAGTCTCGGCGACCTCGTGCTGCTTCGCCCACCTGGACAGCTTGTCGCCGTCCTTGTCGCACAGGGCGAATCGGTCGACGTCCGGGTGATCCTTAAGAGAAGAGATGAACGCAGGGCCGAACTGCCCAACGCCGACGAGGCCGATGCTGATGCCCATGTCTGGCCGCCTATGTCGGGAGCCCGCGCTATGCGGGCGCCGTTTGCGTCGATTCGCGCTTCCCGGGATACTCCCAGGGATACTCAATATGCCTGGCGGTTCGTGTCGCGGTTTCCTCGCCGAACAGTCGCGCCACGACGTGGAACGACGCGTCGATCCCCGCCGCCACGCCCGCGGCCACTACGAACTTGCCGTTGTCCAGGTATCGCGCCCCTTCGTGGACGTTCGCGTTCGGCGCGGCCCGGCGTAGTTCGGCGAAGGCGCCGTGGTGTGTCGTGGCGTCGAGCCCCTCGAGCAACCCCAACTTCCCGAGTAGCAGCGCCCCTGTGCAAACGGACAGCACGAGCCCTGCCCCTTCACACGCCCTTCCTATCCACGACATAGCCGCGTCGTTCTCGATCACCGCCCGCGTGCCGCGGCCTCCGGGGAGCACCAGGAGATCGGCCGTCGGGCAATCGTCGAAGGCGTAGTCGGGATGGACGACCAGGCCATTTGCCGCGCGCGTCGCCACTCGGTTCTCGGCGACCGTGTACACGGCTAGGGCGTCGTTCCCAGCCGTTCCGCCGGCCACCGAGAACACCTCGTACGGCCCGCAGAAGTCCAGTATCTCGACGCCGTCGAATACCAGGATGCCGACCGTTCGCGTCATGGGCGCGTCCCTCCGTAAGTCGGCGCGAGTGTAGCATGGCGGCCGATTCGCGCGAAGGAGGTCGCGTCAATAGGTGTGTAAGTTCATCCGGCGGCGGCTTCCCAGTCGTTTTCGTTGCGTTGTCTGACGCCGTCGACGTACGTGACCCCGTCTG
>NYZG01000439.1 GCA_002687025.1 Candidatus Poribacteria bacterium | reverse complement strand
GAAGCTGCGCTGCTCCGGCGTGAGGGCGTCGTAGAATCCCTGCCGGTAGCCCCAGTGCTCGGCCGAGGCCATCATCCACGGATGCTCGTACGCGTAGTACGCGATCACACGACGCCCGCCGTCGCGCGTCAGGGGGCCGGCGGAGTGCCACAACGCGTTGTGGAAGAGGATCGCCGCGCCCGCCGGAGCGCACACCTGCGCGGCGCCATCGAACAGGTCGGTGTGCTGTAGGTCGTCGGCGTCCGGCGCATGCGCGGCCTTGTGGCTACCAGGCATCACGCACAGGTTGCCCTGATCGGGCTCCGTCATGTCGGTCAGGTAGTAGCCCACCTTCAACTGCAGCAGGGGGATCGGCGCTCCGAACAGACGGTAGCCGTCGTCGTGCCCGTCCAGATGCCACCCCATGCCGCGCGCGTTGGGCGCGTGCTCGAGGATGACGTCCGACGCATGGTGATGGGGCTTCGCGTTCAGAAGGCCGGTCAGGTACGGCATCAGCGGCGGGTGCGTCAGCATCTCCAGGAACAGCGGGTCGTCGTCGAGGATGTAGAAGTAGCGCGTGTCCCGGCCATCGACGTGCGTCATGCCGGTCTGGGGCGCCCCGGAGCTCTCCTTGTCGCGACGCTCTCCGGCGACGCGCAGCGACACATCCAGCAGTCTCGCGACCAGATCGGGCGGCAGGAACTCCTCAATTACCAGGTAGCCGTTGTTGTCGAAGAAGAATCGCTCGGCCTGCGTCACTTCGCGGGTGTCGGAGCCCATGACGTCCCCCTCGACATCGCTACGGCCGCGACCAGACGAAGCTGTCCTCGAACAGCGCGTCGGGATATGGGATCGCATGGAAGTCCCGCGAAGGCGCTACTCCGTAGAGATGCCAGTCGGCGAATTCGCGGAGAGCGTCGATGTCCTCGTCGCCCTGGTAGTGGCCGCCCTCGCGGACGTGGATGCCATTGGCGTCGGGAACGCCGAGGAAGTCGTACACGGGCTGCGTCGCGAGGAATGCGGCGCACGTGCCTTCGGGATTCGCCCAGTCATCGCCCGTCCCCTCGGTCCTGAGCACCGGCCGCGGCGCGACGAGTCCCATGAGGAAGTGCTGATCGAAGGGCAGATCGGCCTCCTTGCCCGCCCACTGCTCGAAGTCGCCATGCGTCCACGCCCACCAACGCTCTCGGTCGGTCAGGGCGGCGAGGTCCTCGCAACCGTCCCCCAGGGCCAGGTACGACCCGGCGCCCGCGCAGCCGGACCCAGCCGGGTTCACGAGGGCGACACGTTCGTCGAGAGCCCCGGCGAGGAGCGCCGTCTTCCCATTCCGCGAGTGTCCCGAGATGAGCAACCGATCGGCGTCCACATCGTCCAACGTCAGCGCGTAGTCCACCAGCCGCAGGGCTCCCCAAGCCCACGTGCTGATGGATCCCCACGAATACGCGCCGGGATCGATCATCTCGTACGCCTCGCGCGCGATGCCGACGACGGGGTTGCCCATGTCCATGGGTTCGATCTGGTTGTTCTCGTAGCTGACGATCATGTAACCGGCGTCGAGGAGGGTGGGGAAGTCGCCGCCACCCACGTAGATGAGAGTGGGGACGCCCGCGTCGTCGCAGCCGGTCCTGCGCCGTCTCTCGGCAGCCGCCTCGCGCGACGGCCTCCGCACGGTGGCGGCCATGCCGAACGTCACGTCCGGCCGGTCGCCGCGCGGCGTGAAGTCGAAGCGGACGACCTGTTCGGTGTGTCCGGCGCCGACAGAGCTCTCCGGCTCCGCGTCCACGCTCACGCGATCGGGCGGGCCGGGCATCGTGCCGTACTGTGTCCCGAGCATCATGGACGTGAGGTGTCCGCGATGGCGGCACCACTCCGCGGGGCTCGCCACTCGACTGCCATCGGCCACGAGGAACGGGTCGGGTAGCTGCTTGATGAGTCTCATGCCGGCTCTGTCCACTTGTGCGGGCGAATGTGCGGGCGAATGTGCGGGCGAAGATGCGAACGGGCTGTGGACACGGCGTCAGCGCGAACTGCCGATCGGAGTCGGGACCGACTGCTGCATGGGTGAGATGCTGTTCCCGACCACCATATAGCGCATGACGACCTGCACCTCGGGAGGTACTGCCATCGCGTCTCCCTCGTTCCGCACGAGGGCGTGCACGGTGATGCCGTGGGTCATGTCGTCGATGACGACGCTCTGCACCAGTATGCGATCTCCCAGGAACTCGGTGGCGACGTTCTCGTATACGTCGTCGCGTCGCATGAGAACCGCGAGATGGTAGAACGTCCCGCTGCCGCCGGGCTCGTCGATCAGGATCACTGCGGCGTCGTCGCCGTCACGGCCGTCGAGGTCGCCCTTCTCGATGATGTCCGTGAGCGTCACGACTCGTTCTGCCGCCGAGTCCTCCATATAGCGATGGCGGTATTCGCCCTCGGTCAACGCGATGATGTCCTCGTCGATCCGGTAGGCGCCGTTGCGCAGCGCCATCGCCGTCAGGGATGGGCAACTGCACGCCGTCGCGAGAGTCGTGATGAGCAGGGCGGTAAGCGGCAGGACGCGGGCGGTCATGGCGGCTGGCTCCCGTCGCGGAGGTTGCGGCAACGACGGGCAGTATATCCGGTTGTCCGTTTGACGGCGACATGCGTAACCGAGCCGTGCTGTCGCTGCGCGTTGACATGCGCTATCCTACATCTGTATCGTGCGGGACGGTGGGGTCCGTCGGCGTCGGCGTAAACTCAGGCTGACCCGACGCCGTCTATCGGCCCGAGACTCCGCACGGAAGGCGAGGGAAGTCATGAACTCATCCGTCAGGTGGATACTGGCTCTGATCGGCATCCTCATCGTCTGGATGTGGATCAGCAGCGCGGCGCAGAAGAAGACGGCGCACGCCATGGCGCAGCGGGCTCCGCAGCGGGCCTCCGGGCAGGTCGTGGGCGTCGCGCGGGAGCGGGTAACGACCAGCATGGACCTGACCGACAAGCTGAACCCGTCGATACTCCCCGACGTGCTGAAGGAAGTCCTCCGCGAAGTTGCCCCGAACCAGAAGCCGGAGTCGGAGGCGTTCCAGCAAGAGGTCGTCAAGAAGTTCAGCCAGAAGATCATGGACGACCCCGAGATCAACTACCGCGTGGATCTCAACGGCGATGAGAACATGGACCCTGTCCTCGTCGTGCCCGAGAGCATCGAGGGTGAAGCCGCGGTTTACTCGGTTCGCGTGCCTGATCCCGACAAGCACAAGACCGACCCTCCGGCGAACGCGGACTGGAACGAGGTCGCCAAGGACGGCATCGAGTTGGCGGCGTTGTCCGTAACGTTCGATGAGGGTAGCAAGACGATGTCCGTCGACGCGGAGCCGAACGAGTACCTCTACCAGGGCGGCTCGCGGCACTATCACTCCCAGTATCCGGCGCGGAACCACAGTTGGATGGAGTCGTACTTCACCTACATGATCTTCCGAGACGTCCTGTTCCGGCCGTACGGCTGGTACGGGCCGCGCTGGTATGGCGGATGGTACGGCGGATACTACGGCGGATGGCACGCGCCCATCCGCACGCGCACGGTGGTCGTCAACAACACGTACCGCAGTTCCGCGGGCCGCTCCGTGGGCTCACGCACGTCGTCGGGACGGACGGTGCGTAGCACGCGAGCATCCTCGCGCACTGCGGCTCCCGCGTTCGTCCGACGGACGGGTACGCCCGCGGCGTCGCGATCCGGCGGCCGCACAACGACGTCGCGTTCCCGTCCTGCGACTCGCTCGTCGTCGCGCAGCGGCGGGTCGTTCCGTGGGGGCGGGTTCGGCGGAGGCAAGTGACCACACGATGAAGTTCCTCCTGCTCGTAGCAACCGTGGTTGTGGTGGTTATGCTGTTCAGATCGCTACGTCGGAAGAAAGAGGCCGAAATCGACGAGGCCGAATCGTACGATTGGACGCTCGACGACCTCGGGCCGGGCGGCGTGATCTCCATCCTCGGCACGGACTACCTGGTCGAGCAGCGCAGCCTCTACGCCGCCGGAGATGCGGAATGGCACGAGGTGAAGCTCGTAGGCGACGAGAGCGAGGTGTGGTGGCTCACGTGGGAGTCGGGCGATGACGACGAACTGAGCCTGACGCAGGAAATCGAATTCCACGCCGTCGAGGTCACGCCCAAGGAACTCGAGGAGTTGGCGGACGAGGGTGTCGGGGAAGTCGAATACGACTCCGAGACGTATCATCTCGACGAAGCAGCCGAGGCGGATTACTTCGAGGGCGGCAGTGACGACGGCCGCCGGCAGTACTACTGGGATTTCGTCGACGAGCACGGCGTGAAGACGCTGGGCATCGTGCTGTGGGAATCGCGCAGCTATGACGCGTACGCGGGGTCGAACCTCCCCGCCGGACAGGTGGACATCCTACGCCCCAACGACGAAGACGACGATGACGACTAAGGCCCGCCGACACGCGGCGGCGCGAATGGGAGGAACGACATGACTCGCACGATTTGGCGATGCGGTCTCGCGGTGTGGGCGCTCATGGCGATAGTGGTGGGTAACGCGGCCGCACAGGACGACGCTGGCGCGCTCTTCGGCGCCGACATGGTCCACGGCCTTGTCGGCGCGGTGGTGTACAGCATCCTCGGCTTCATCATCCTGATGATCGGGTTCAAGATATTCGACATCGTCACGCCCTTCGACCTGAACAAGGAGATCGCCGAGGACGACAATCCCGCAGCCGGGATCGTCGTCGCGGGCATGATGATTGCTCTGGGCATTATCGTCGCCGCGGCGATAGCCTAGTCGTCACCCACACCGCGCAGCCACCACGCGTCGCAGGCGGCCGGGGCCGCTCCCGTGCGCGCGCGGCTGAGCCCGCGCGTTCGTGAAGACCACACGTCGTGAATTCCTATCGCTGATCGGGAAGGGCGCCGCCGCCGGGGCGTCCTTCCCGTTTCTGGATGGGTGCGCAGGCCCACCCGTGGATGGGGCGCTCCCGTTCGACGGCGAGGTCGTCGGTGAGCCGCCCACGCTGTGCCACGACATGCGGGACGGGCGCGTCGCCGTCGATCCCGTGGCCCCGGCCCCCCATCTCTACGAGGTCATCATCGTCGGCGGCGGCGCGTCGGGGGTGGCAGCGGCTTGGAAGCTGCTTCGCAACGGCGTGCGCAACATCCTCCTCGTCGAACACGGTCCCGAGCTCGGCGGGACATCGGTCAGCGGCGAATTGGGTGAACAACGGTTCGCGTGGGCGGCGCACTACATAGAATCTCCCGTCCCCGGCGGCGCGCCGATGCAGGAGATCTGCGAGGATCTGGGCATCATCCGGGACTACATCGGCGAATGGCCGATGGTCGATCCACGGTACGTGGTGTCCGAGCCCGAGGTCGGCCTGCTGGCAGGACGCAGTTGGCTCCCGGTGCACTTCCCGCTCCAGATCGCGGAGTCGCGTGATGTCGTCGAATACGAGCGCTTTCGGCAGGACATGTACCGCTGGGTCACGTGGCGGGACGCGGCGGGAAGACCCGCATTCGGCCGTCCGATCACCCGCACTAGCCCGTCCGACGAGGCGCGCGAGCTCGACGGCATCACGATGGCGGCCTATCTCGACCGTCTTGGCATCGAGTCGGAGCTGGTGCGGTGGTACGTAAACAACCGCGTCGTGGACGAGTATGGCTGCGGCATCGAAACCGCATCGGCGTGGGCGGGCGTGCAGTTCTGGGCGCAGTCCAACTCCTCGTTCACCGACTTCGAGCCTCCCGGGACGCCGTCGCCGGTGGTGCTGTCTTGGCCCGAGGGCAACGCGTTCCTCGTGAACGGCATGGCGCGCAACCTCACGCCGTCGCAGAAGCGACTTCGGTCGCTCGTGGTGAACGTGCGGAACGCGTCGGATCGCGTCCTCGTGACGTGCCTCGATGAGACCGGCGTGGAGCGCACGACCCTACAGGCGAGGACCGTCATCTACGCCGCGCCCAAACACGCCATCTACTATGTGATGCCGGACCTCGTCGGCGCCGGCCGTGATGAATTCAACGCCTGCAAGTACGTCCCGTGGATCACTGCGGCGGTGCACGTGCGGCGGCCACCCGCGGCCGATCCACGACACCCCCTCGCGTGGGAAACGCTCGGCCACGAGGCGTGGGGCCTCGGCTACATCGACAACCGTCACATGACCCGCCGCGACGACGGGTTCGGAGCCCCGACCGTGCTGACGTTCTACGCGGCCCTGTGCGACGACATCGACGAGGACCGACGCACGTTGCTGAACGAGGGATGGGATTACTGGGCGCGCGCGATACTTGGAGCGCTACAGCAGATGCATCCCGGGATCGAGTCGCTCATCACGCGTCTGGACGTGCGGAAATGGGGACACGCCATGATCGCCATGCGGCCCGGCTATCTGTGGGGACAGGAACGGCAGCGCATGCTGCGGCCATTCGGGCGGGTGCATTTCGCAGGCGTGGACATCGCGGGAACGCCGGTCTTCGAGCAGGCGGCGTATCGCGGCGTCGAGGCGGCGGAAGCTGTCATGGCGACGTTGGGCGCGCCGTACTCCTCGTCGCTATCATAGGGTCATGCCCTGGAGCCCCGCGTGAGCGATTACGTCGACCAACGGCTTAGCGACCTGAGACTCGTGCTGACGGGTCGGCCTGCGCGTCGCGAGCAGTTTCGGCTGTTCCGCGAGACGCGCGTCACGACGGCCACGTACCACGCCGACCTGTGGATCATCGGCAGCAGCCACGTGCTCTCGTTCTCGGCTGGGGAAGCCGCGTGCAGCGAGATTCTCACCTGCCGTAGTGACGAGGCTGGCTGTGGCCCGGACGTCGACGGCGTCCGCGATCTTTCACGCGTCCGACTGGAGCGCGCCATCGGGGACGCGGTCGCCTACGAGATCGACGTCGAGACGACGCACCACAGCGCCGATGACCTGCGCGCCGAACAGGCGAGACTCGTCGCGGACGCTGACGGCGATTGCTTGCTGCACCTGTTCCCGGCGGCCGACGCGACGCAGCTCTCCCCGATGACGCTGCTGCGGGTCGAGAAGGCGGACGACGGCATCCTGAGCCTGAGCACGGCGCACACGTACCCGCAGGATCTTGCTATGGTGCTCACCCGCTCTACGATACGCGTGCGATGAAGGCGCACGTCGAGCGCGAACCTGCCGCGCGGGGCAGCGCCGTCATGCTTCTGGTCGCGATGGCGTTCGCGGCCGCTTGCGCGATCGTCTACGAGCTCATCATCGCCACCATCTCGTCGTACCTGCTCGGGAACAGCGTCTACCACTTCTCGATCACCATCGGCGTGTTCATGGTGTCGATGGGCCTGGGCTCGTTTCTCACGCGATACATCAAATCGCGGCTCGTGGAGCGGTTCATCCTCGTTGAAGTGGCGTTGGGCATCGTCGGCGGCGGGTCGGCCGTGGCGCTCTACAGCATGTACGTCGTCGTGGGGAGCGACGCGGCGTATTCGGCGTCGATGTTCGGCGTGATCGTTGTCGTCGGGTCGCTCGTGGGTCTTGAGATCCCGCTCCTTACGCGCATTCTCAACGAACGGGGCGGCCTGAGAACGGCACTCGCCAACACGCTGACGTTCGATTATGTCGGGGCGCTCGTGGGCTCGGTCGCGTTCCCAATGATCCTACTGAAGTACGTCGGTCTCGTGCGCACGGGGTTCGTCATGGGGTTGGTGAACGTCGTGGCTGGGGCCCTGCTCGTGCCGCAGAGCGAAGGTGGCGTTCGGCGGCGGCTGGGAGTCGCTGGCGGAGCGGCCGCGGCGAGCGCTGTCCTGATACTGGCGATCGCGTTGGAGCCCTCGATCACGGCCGGGCTCGAACGCGCGCTCTACGACAGCCCCATCATCACATCGGAGCAATCGCCGTACCAGAAGCTGACCGTGACCCGACAGGGCAAGACGTGGCCCGAACCGGAGGCGCCGGGCAACCAGGCTCCCGTGGTCGCCAAGCGCGGGAACGACCTCCGCCTCTTCATCGACGGGCAGATACAGTTCAGCTCCGTAGACGAATACCGCTACCACGAAGCGCTTGTCCACCCGGCGATGGGCGCCGCGCAGTCGCGCGAGTCCGTGTTGATCCTCGGCGGCGGGGACGGTCTCGCGGCGCGGGACGTGTTGCGGTATGAGGACGTCGCGGAGATCGTCCTCGTGGACCTGGACCCGCGGATCATCGAGCTGTGCAGCACGCACCCCGAGATAGCTGCGCTCAACGAGGGAGCGCTCACGGACCCGCGCGTACGCGTCATCACTCAGGACGG
>NYZG01000438.1 GCA_002687025.1 Candidatus Poribacteria bacterium | reverse complement strand
CCGACTGACCGACTGACCGACTGACCGACTGACCGACTGACCGACTGACCGACTGACCGACTGACCGACTGACCGACCGGCTAACTGACTGACCGATCGATCGGCTGACCAACCGAGCGACTGACCGACCGCGTGAGGGCAAGAATGTCCGACTACGTAACCGCCGCCGAGGCTGCCGAACAGCTGGGGTGTTCGGAGACACATATCCGACGGCTCATCGAACGCGGCGACCTGAACGGGACGAAGAAGAACCGGCGGTGGCGTATCCTCCGCAGCGACCTCGACATGGTCGCCCTGGACGACGACGGCTCGACCGACCAACCGACCGACAGCCACGACCGGCTGACTGACCGACCAACCGACCGCCGGCAACGACCGACCGACCGACCGACCGAACCACCAACCGCGTGGCGCGATGACCTACTGGCTCAGGTTGCCAGGCTTGAGGCGGAGAAGGACACGATACGCGGCGAGGCGTCACGACGCGAGGAAGCCTCGAAGGCGCGCATCATCGACCTGGAACGCGCGGCGACGGTGCGTGAGTCTCGCATCGCAGACCTGGAAGACACGATCGGCGTGCGCGAATCCCGTATTGTCGACCTGGCCGAGCAGGTGTCCGTGCTGGAAGCAAAGGTGCGGGAGATCTTAGAGAAGGGGCAGGACGAGGCGTTGCAGCTCGCCAACCGCATCGCCGACCTCGTGGACCGTCAGCAGGCAGCCGACGCGAGGATCTACGAGCTCCAACCCGTCGCGGAACGCGTGCCGATGCTGCAAGCCGCGGTCGACGAGAAGGACGCCGCGCTCTTCGACCGGGAACGCAGGCTGTCAGACATGCGAGCTGACATCGAGGCGATTGCCAGTCGCCCGGTGGCCGGGCCCGTGTTCCGGTATCTTACGCGCGGGAAGCTGCGCCGCTAACGGAACAGGAAGCCTTGCATCGGCGCTGTCTGGACGACCGTGTCGTCTGGGAGTGGGAACAGGGCGGGTTGATGGTCTGCCGCGCGCTCGGTAGGCATGCCCGCATCTAGGAGCCACCGTGCCAGCGGGTGGCCTTCGTCGACGCGCGTCACTCGATACCCGTGCGCCTTCCGCCGCCTGAGTATCGCCTTCACATGACCGAGGGCCGTGTCCGCGTCGTGGGCGTGGAAGCGTTCTCCACGTAGGAACCAACCCGTGCGTCCCCATTGGCTCGTGACGCTGTACGGCGCGTCGGCGGTCGGGTCGACCGTCAACACGAGCACGTACCGCCGCACGCGGTTCGCTCGCGCGTCTATCGAGTGCAGTTCGATGGCGTGGTGGGTTAGGCAGTACATCTGGACCTCTACCGCCATCGTATGTACCCGACGGCCGCGACGTCAACCCGCAATGACCTGCGTATCCGCGCTTGCGCCCTGCGGCGCCCTGCGCTATCACCCGGGGGTGGTTACGTACGGAATCTCGGGACATGCACATGGAATACCACGTCGAGCTGCACGCGCTCTCAGGCAGGCGCGAGCCTCCACGGAAGCTGCATCTGACGCTTCTGGTCCGCCCTGGGTCGGACGAGGAGTACGTCGTGCGCATGGAATTGGGCGCGATCGGGTCAGACCGTCACACGCAGGAATGGGCGCACCGAACGATGTCGGAGGCCAAGGCGCAGCTGCAGGAGATCCTGTCCGCGCAGATGCAGACCGGATTCCGCGTCGTGACGTTGAGCCAGGGCCATCCGTTGCGCGAGTGGCTCGCCTCTGAGGTCGTCGTCGACGAGCCCCCGCAGCGCCCCGCGGAGGAGGAACCGGTCCGAGCCCGTCGACGTCCGGCCCCCGAGCCCGCGAAGAAGGCGATCAAGGCAGAGCAACTCTCGCTGTTCTAGCAGCCATTCCACCCCAGATTCTACTGCCCGATCTCGCCTTCGCTGCCCACTACATGTTGGGATCTCTCCGTCGGGCACAATCGACCGGTTTCCGCGCCGGTTTCGGGCTCCCAATTCCCAACATCTTGTGGTCGAAGGGGCTGCAAACGCAGTGAGGGGGCGGATTCGTGGGACATAATCATGATTATCGGAAAATGGGGGTCTGGGCGCTGTCAGCGGCGCAACGTCCATGTGCGGTCGCATGCTCACGTACAGCATCACGGTGATCAGCAGGCTTGCCGCGCTGGTCTTGCGGGGAAGCATGTCGACCGCGCGCGGAAGCTGTCCGCCGTGTCAACGGCGATGGCACCGAGAACACGTCGTATCACGGTAAGCCTTGTCGCCTCTCTGTTCCCTTCCGCGCATATGCCGCGTTGAACACAACGTGACCCTAGAGCGCCGGAAATCCGTGATTCGGTCGTATGGCGGATCGAGGACACCTACGGTAACAGCTGTCGTTCGAACGGCTGAGGATTGAAAAAAGGACAATGAGTGGGACGGGAGCAGCTGATGCTACGATACTGATAATCGCCCCTTTGATCCCACCAGCAGGACGCCGTAACGTGTGGAAGTGGTTACCTCTGCCGGCATCAGATGGCTCTCAGGACCGTCGAGTCCTCACCCAAGACTCGCGAAATCCACGACTCCACGATCCACGATAGACGTCAGCGTCACTCCGGTCGGCACTTCACCTATCTCGATCCTGTAATCGCTGAACGCGCGCGGTGAACGGCTGTCGTCCACTCGATGCGCATTCACGCAGGAAAACAGATGATGTGCGGAGGCATTGCCCTTCTTGTTCTCATGCGTAAACGCGCAGAGCTGCTGTACTGCCATCTCGCCACGCGTCGCCGAGCGATCGAACTCAAACATATGGGCGAGGGCTTCCCAGAACAGGCCCAGATCCCCTTCAGTGACTCCCGTCTGCTCCGCAAGGAAAGGGTTGAAATAACCGTGCCCGCGATAGAGGCCGTACGGGACTATAGGCTTCCTGCCCATCTCCGTCTCGCCGGTTTCCATCCGCTCCTGTGTCGTTCGTGCGCCCCTGGTTATCGTGAGGTCGAGGGGAAAAATGGGATCTAGCGACCGCGCAAATGACATCTGGGCCGGGCCACGTACCTGACCCGCGTTCAGGTCGCCCGTTGAGAGAACAGCCCCGAACATCCGTATATCGTAATAGTCCCTGCACATTTGGTCGCGAACGGCTTCGTTAGGCCTCTTGTCCTGTCCCACACCTAGCTTGGCGCCCGCCTCTCCTATGAGCGCGTTCAACGAAGAGCGGCTCTGGATGAACAGCGCCTGTCCGGATGTGTCCGCCACATAGTTCCTGATCTTGCGCTTCAGACAGACGTCAGTGACGAGCCCACATCCCGTCTCTGGATCGATCCTTGGGAGATTCCCCGCGTCAGGATCGCCGTTTGGGTTGCCGTTGGTAACATCGAAGAGCAGGACGAACTCATGTCTCCGGTTCGGGTCTCTCAGACTCACTCAGTACCTCCTTCGTTCATACCGGCGATGTCTGCACTCACATCGTCCCCTTCGCCCGGCCCACTATCCACCTCAGACGGATCTTCGGCCGGTTCCGAGGCTTGCTCGGCCCCCTCGCTGTCGTCAGTTTCTCTCGGTCGCAACTGAGCGCTTTGGTGGTAATAGCCAAGGGCGAACTCCGCCTGTTCTGGCAGTGGCAGGGCCCCAGGAAAGCCACCCGTCTCGTTCAGTTGCGACATGACCTCTCTCATCAGCTGATTCAACCTCCCACCTACGTTGGGAAGATGCGCTGTGGTCGCGGTGCGGATGAGGTGCGTGAATATCGCTGCCGGCGTAGCCGCTGCGTAACCATAGTAGCGACCGGCGATCGTCGTATTGAGTCGTGTCTTGTTGCGGTTCCAGGCGGAAAGGGTCTGCGCCCGTTCGAGAACCGCCAAAAGCCTGCCGCAAATGTACCCGGGAGTCTTTCTCTGTACGTCGAGTACGGACATGGCGCGCGCGTCCTCCTTACCATGGAACAGGGCGAGCTTCATGGCCGCGCACAGCGCGCCTAGCTGCCAGGGCTTCGTGGTATCGAAGAGATCAGGGCTCTGTAGACGACGCATAGCCACCGTAAGTAGCTCCTTAGGCGGAGATGCGCCCAAGTACACGACTCGCAGCAGACCTCGTGCGATGTTCCCAAACCCGGCCCCTCGGCAGACTCGTGATTGAGCGGCCTGTGCCGATGAATACGGTTGGAGAGCCAATAACAACGACATGGCAGACACGGGCCTCGCGTTCTGTCCCTGCGGGCCCACGAGATGAACTGCGTCCATGTAGCGGCGTATACTCGTCTTAACATCCAGCAAGGGCGCGGCCAGCCAATCCCGGACGACCATCCTCCCCTTGTTCGCCGAGAGGACGGACAGATGAACTCGCGCGTCAGCGAGCCCGGTCCCCGGCTCCTCGGACACCCACGTCGATCGGACTAACTCATCGACCTGCGCCAACAGGAAGGGCCTCTTGCGATCCTGGTCCCGTGTCGATTCGACTCTAAGTGGCGCGAGAAGCCAGTCCTCTGGGTCGGACGGGGTGCTCCGAGGTTGGGTACTGGAATGTGGACTCGGTCCTATGAGGACACGATCGCTGAGCCAACACACCACGACCTGGTTCTCGATACCCGCGCCCGTATCATTCACTAGCGGGTACGAATGCCGTTCCGACCTTACCAGGTAATCGAGCGCATCCACGGATCGCATTGTGCAATCGGGACAGATCGGCGCGTTTGCCGCCTGCTTCTTCCCGAACGACTCGAAGGCGGATCTGTTGAACGAGACGACCTGGCATTTCTGCCGGAGGATGACGACCTCACGTGGCATCGTTCGCATGGCGCGGGCGCGCGTCCCACATATTCCGCACTGTTGCTCTTCCGCGCCGCCCAGATCGCTCTTGATATAGCTCGCCCAGAAGGCCTGGACCGCTTGATGTCTCAGCGGGTATTCACCGTCTACGCGGAACGTGACGGTTTCCTTCGGATGGACCTGCTGACGGATTCGCTCCATCGTCGGGCTCTTCAGACACTGGAGGACGCGATTGAGCACGGGAAGTTCGGTCATACCGTAAGCCTGCTGGAGCAGCGTTACGAACCCCTCGTGAACGAGTTCGGCGACGTCCTCCTTCCCCGTCTCGCCTTTTCCCAACGCGTAACGGGCGTCGTCACAGAGCAGAAATGGCTTCATGTTCCGCAGGGAAGGTGGGCCGGAACGTTGGCGGTCGGGACGCGCGAAGGGAGGACCGTCTATGGCTCTATAGGGGCCGTCAAGCTGGATCGACTCACCGCGTATATCAACCACCCACGTGGGATGCTGGACGGGCTTATACCCCAACGCAAGGATTACGCCTTCCCTCCTGAACCGATCTGCGGCGTGCGTCAGTTCCCTGAGCATCGTCAGACGCCTCGACCCTCTATCCGATAGAGTTGGTCATACAACCCGTCGGGGAGACGCAGTCTTCCCTGCTCGAGGCTCGCCGGGAAGAAGAGCGTCTCGGCATAGCCCTGAACGCGTCTAGCCCCGGAGCGGCCGTGGCGCATGAAGGTCATTTCCGCGCGCTCTTCACTGGGAACATAGGCTATCTCGAACAGCATGCTCCCTAGGTCGAGGTCGATCTCAGCTATCTGGAAGTCGTGATCAGCCGGGGAGAAGTGGGCGTCAAACTCACGTACTCCAAGATAGGGGACGTGATGGTATTGACCGCGGACAAGCCTTCGGTTGAACTGAGAGCTGTATTTCGCGATCGGATCCGTCGCGTGAGGCCAAAGGACCATGTCAGCGCGGATCACGTATGCGACGTTCCGCAACACGAGGCTCATGCGCCATTGGCGGCTATCCTCGACACGAATCGGAGCCTGTTCCTGCCGATCAGAGATCTCGTTCCGTAGGATGGTTGTCTGATGCCCGAAGGCGATCACGGCGATTTCATGGATCTCATATCGGAATTGCGGCTTCCAGAATATCGCCTCAAGGACACCTCGAGCAGCAGACGCCGTGATTACCGGATAGCTGACTCTCTCGACCTTGAATTCAGGCCGCGAGAAGCAAGCATAATCGCCCCATACCTTCGCAGAGATACGCGCTCTATCTCGTGATATTCCCTTTCCCAGAGGTCCTCTCCGAGCCCTGGTCTTCTATGCCGGAGCAGACGAACATGTCATGGACATAGCGCCATAGTGGCCATCTTGTATGGATCGATGGCGTGCACACACGACAGCACAGCCTGTCTGTTACGATCTGTCGCTACTTCCTGGGCCTTCGTTATCCAATCCTCATTCGTCCCGGCAGGACGGGTGCTACACACTGGATGCGGCGTCGTTCCAATCCTCAGCCACGGACGCTGGCTGCCGCAAACTAGCTGTACTGCCCTGGTCGGTCCACTCGTCGTTTCAATCCTCATCCACCCCGAAAGGCGGATGCTACCACGCCTATCATCGTCCTGGGGTTCCAGTCCTCAGCCGTCCGAACTGTCAGCCCTGCGATGGGTTGGCTGTCGCCTCTGCCATTCTAGCGCCGCAACAGCTTGCCACTGGATCGAAATGCGGTCAAGGTGCTCTACGCATCGCAGGCGGGCCGCCCATCGGTAGCCGCGCGCTGACAGGACACGGCCGATAGAGACCCACAATAGGGCACCGGAGTTCTGAGTGCTGGGCGTTAATGAGTGTTAGCTACTCGCCTTAATCCAGCCCATGTCACGAGCTGGCCTGCCCCTAGTTTCTGTACCACTCATAGCGAGAGCCTTCAGGCTCTCGGTCCGGACGCGTCTGATCTGATTCCACCGTGGTCGCGTCCTGCCCACAGCGTTCCCGGAACTCGACCGGCGTGAGGTATCCCAACGAACTGTGCGGACGCTCCTGGTTGTAGTCTCGACGCCACATGTTCGCAAGCGCCTGAGCTTCCTTCACGCTCGCGAATGCCTCGATGTTCAGGAACTCGTCGCGTAGCCGGCTGTGGAACGCCTCTGCGTAGCCGTTCTCCCAGGGAGAACCCGGCGCGACATACAGCGTCTCTACCGAGGCCGACCCCAGCCAGCGCTGGATCGCTTTGGCGATGAACTCTGGACCATTATCGCTCCGGATGCAGGCGGGAGCGCCTCGGATCAAGAACTGACGGCGCAGCACCGCGATGGCGTCCTCGGCGGTGATGCTACCGGAGACTTCCAACGCCAAACACTCCCGCGTGTATTCGTCCACCAGACTCAGCAGCTTCAACGGACCGCGAACCATCGTGCGATCGTGGATGAAGTCCCACGTCCACACGTGGTTGGGGGACTTCGCCCTTCGAATGGAGCAACTGTTCTCGCTGGATCCTCGAGAACGCTTCCGCTGCTGAGCACGAGTTACTTTCAGTCCTTCGGCCAGTCGCGCTTCGCACGACGGCCACAGACGATGCACGCGCTTCCGGTTGATCGACCATCCCTCACGTCGCAGCAGCGCCCAGATGCGACGGTATCCGTAGCGAGGATGCTTCTCAGCCAGCCTTCGCATCCTTTCCACCAGTCGCTCCTCGTCGTCAGGACGTGTCGCCTCATATCGCTGTGTCATCCGTGGCTGACTCAGCACCCGACAGGCGCGCCGCTCAGAGACCGCCAGTAGCCTCCTTACGTGACCGACTGCCCGCCGTCGCCGGGTCGGACTCAGTACTTTCCCTCGACCGCCTCCTTGAGGATTTGCATGTCCAATGCCTGGTCCGCGACGACCTTCTTCAACCGGCGATTCTCCACCTCCAACGCCTTCAGACGCCGCAGTTGATCCATCTCCATCTTCCCGTAGGCGTTTCGCCAACGGTAGTAGGTCTGCTCGCTGATCCCGATCTGTCGACACGCTTCCACGACCGTACACCCGGTCGCTTGAGCTGCTTCGGCTTCGCGGAGCTTCCGTACGATCTGCTCCGGTGTGTGGCCCTTCCGACCCATCTCCAGTCTCCTTTGCACCTATGCCCGGGAGACTCTCACTATACTTGGACCAGTTTCTGGGGGCCAGACCAGGTGCCGCCAAGCGGCGGGCGTCAGAGCCTCTCAGGGTGTCGGCGGCCGACCGGTGACTGTTAGCTCATGCGCCAGTATCGACATGGCCCCCGGCGCGCAACTCCTCCAGAAAACGGTCCCATTCTCCTTCCGGCACACATCGCACGTTTCCGTTCGATGGGTTCCATGTCTGGTGCTGCAAAACCGTGGTGAGCAGTGACGTCCGGCGCAAGTAGATCACAAACGTGGCGATGGGAGGCGTCGCGACGCATGTTACGGATACGAGTATCGGCCACGGGTCGATATGCGCCGTCGACCGCACGACGGACAGAAGCAGCACCATCGCGATGAAGGTCAATACCGCCACGAGGAGCCCGAGAAACGCGGATCCGAGCAGGCACCGATAGAGCTCGATGCAGTTCAGATAGTCATACCATGGAACGCGTGCATGACGCTGCTCGACCGCCTGCAGGTCATACCGTGTTGAGGTCGCGTCAATAGGTGTGTAAGTTCATCCGGCGGCGGCTTCCCAGTCGTTTTCGTTGCGTTGTCTGACGCCGTCGACGTACGTGACCCCGTCTG
>NYZG01000437.1 GCA_002687025.1 Candidatus Poribacteria bacterium | reverse complement strand
TCGTCGACGATGACGGGGGCGGACAGGCACACGAACTGCGACGTGATTTCCCAGACGTGCAGGTCGTGCACCGCGCGAACCTCGGGGATCTCCGCCAGCAGTTTCTCCTCGACCTCGCCAAGATCCACATGCGCGGGTTTGCGCTCCATGAGGATGAGTGTCGAGTCGCGAAGGAGCCCCCAGGACCAACGCCCGATCACGAATGCCACGACGACGCTCAGGATGGGGTCGACGAGTCGCCAGCCGGTGAAGTAGATGAGCACTCCGCCCGCGACGATCGCCACCGACGACAGCGTGTCCCCGATCATGTGCAGGAATGCGCTCTTGGTGTTCAGATCCTCGAGGCCGGCACGCGACAGGATCAGCGCGGTCGTCACGTTAACGGCGAGCCCGACGAGGGCGACGATCGTCACCTCGCCCGCGGAGACAGCTACTGGAGTCAGGATGCGTTGCACGCTCTCGTACGCGATCCAGATCGTGAAGGCCGCCAACGTGAGGCCGTTGGCGAGCGCCGCGAGTATCTCCACCCGGTACAGGCCGTACGGGAACGCCTGCCCCGCCTTCCGTTGAGCCAGCAGCAACGCGAGGAAGCTGATGCCCAAGGCCGCGGCGTGCGACAGCATGTGCACCGCGTCGCTGATGAGCATCAGACTGCCGGTCGCCACGCCCGCCGCGAACTCGACGACCATCATCACGAGCGTCAACACGATGCAGACGAAGAAGGCGCGACGTTGACGCGGTCGGTGCAGGTCTACGTGATGATGGTGGGCGTGGCCGCCGGTACCCTCGTGCGCATGGGCGTGTCCGTGGGCGTGCTGCAGGGGTCTGTGCTCGTGCGCGCACGACGCGCGCGGCTCATCTTGTGGATGCGAGATAGTGGGTGGATGCGACACGGGCGGCTCTCCAGGCGACCGTGGTATGCGGGACTATCGCGCTCGGAATGCTAGCAGGCGGGCGGAGTTGAGTACAACGAACGCGGAGGCGATGTTGTGCACCACGGCCGCCATCACAGGACTCAGGAAGCCGCCACTCGCCAGCGCGATGCCGGCCAGATTCACGCCGACGGCGAATACCCAGATGTTCTGCCGGATGATCCGCAGTGTGCGTCGACCCAGGGCGAACATGTCTCCGAGCAGGCGCAGGTCCTCGCCCATGAGGGCCATGCCGGCCGATTCGATGGCGACATCCGTGCCGGCGGCGCCCATCGCGATGCCCACGTCCGCGAGCGTCAGCGCGGGCGCGTCGTTCACGCCGTCCCCGATCATCGCGACGACGAGGCCCTCGCCCTTCATCCGCTCGACTGCTTCCAGCTTCTCGGTCGGGAGGAGTTGCGCGACCACTTCGTCGATGCCGACCTGAGCGGCTATGGCGCGCGCGGTCGTCTCGTGGTCTCCTGTGAGCATCGCGACGCGCGACACGCCCGCTTCGCGCAGCGCGGCTACGGCGTCGGGAGCCTCGGGGCGTAGCGCGTCCGCAGTCGCCAGCCCACCGATGCAAATGCCGTCGCGCGACACGACGAGGGCCGTCCGGCCTTTGCGTTCCTGTTCGGCGAGGTATCGGTCGGCCTCGTCCCGGCCGGCGTCCTCGGTGAGTTGGTCCAGCAGGCGACGGTTGCCGACCCACACGTCGGCCCCCTCGACATCGGCACGCACGCCCACGCCAAAGGCTTGTGCGAACGACCGGCTTTCCATCGCGGGGCCGTCGGCGTTCGCGTTGGCGTCCTCGATGGCGCGCGCGATGGGATGCTCGGAGCGGCTCTCGGCGGCGGCGGCGAGCGCGAGGACAGCCGCGCCGTCCACGTCGCCGAAGCCCGTCGCGTCCGCGAGTTCGAGCTTGCCGCGCGTCAGCGTGCCGGTCTTGTCGAAGCAGACGGCGTCGACGCGGCCGAGTTGCTCCAATACGACCCCGCCCTTGATGAGGGCGCCGCGCTTCGCCGCATTGCCGACGGCCGCGACAACGGCTGTTGGCGTCGCCAGCACAAGCGCGCACGGACAGGCGATCACCAGCACGGCCATGACGCGCATGAGATCGTGCGTCACGAACCAGACCCCCGCGCAGATGAGCAGGATGGCAGGCGTGAAGTACGTAGCGAACTTGTCCGCCGCGCGCTGCGTGGAGCCCTTGCGCTCCTGCGCCTCGTGCACGACGCGGATGATCGTGCCGAGGGTCGTGTCCGCCCCAACCTTGTCGGCGGTCACCTCGACGGCCCCCGAGGCATTGACGGTTCCGGCGAAGACGGGATCGCCGACGGTTTTCTCAACAGGTGTGGACTCGCCCGTGAGCGTTGCCTCGTCCAGGACGGCGTCGCCCTCGACGATAGTCCCGTCGACCGGCACGGACTCACCCGGGCGGATGAGGACGCGGTCGCCCGGCGTGACGGCCGACACAGGCCGCAGGCGCCACTCGTCCGCCTCCCACACGGTCGCCTCGTCCGGCGTGAGTCTCACGAGCGCGCGCACGGCGTTGCGCGTCTTTTCGAGGGTCAGGTCCTCCAGCCACTCGCCGCCGATCATCATCAGCGCGACGACTGCTCCCGCAATGTACTCGCCGACGTACGCCGTGCCGATCAGCGCAAGCACGACGAGCGATCCCGCGGTCAAACGGCGCGTCTCGATCGTCGCGACGATGGTCCTGTAGCCGATGACGGCGCCGCCGATGAGCATCGGTACGACGGCCGGGTCGACAGGCATCGCGCGCTTCAGCGGAGGCAGAAGCGACGCGAGGATCAGCAGGAGCAGACTGCCGGGAAAAGAGGCCTTTCGGAGCCACGACACCCATGCGGGTGGCGCCGGGGCGTGTCCGGGCGCGTTCATATGATGATCCCTCAGCGACGCCTAGATAACGCGCCACACGACGAACGCCACGACCGCCACGACGACGACCGCCATCGCGAACAGCCTCGGTCCGCGGCCCTTGTCGGCGTCGGGGCCGTGCTTGTGTTCGTGGCCGTGATCGTCGTCGAGAATGCCGTGTCCGCCCTCGTGGTAAACGATCGCGGCTGCCAACGATGCCATGCTGTCTCTCCGCTAATGCGCAAGCTTGGAGAACGCCTGCTTGAATTCCTCTGTCGCGGTCGCGTGGTCGCCACGCTCGACCGCGGACACGATGCACGATTCGAAGTGGTCTTCGAGGATCACCTTTCCGGCCGACTGGAGCGCGGCGCGTACCGCGGCAATCTGCGTCAGCACCTCCGGGCAATCGCGACTGGCCAGCACCATCTCGCGTATGCTCCGCACATGTCCCTCGATGCGCGCTAACCGAGCGACCACCTGATCCCGGTGGCGGTGCGAATGCCCGTGTGCGCTATCGCCGTCCTGAGCGGCATCCCCCTGGGGCTCTTCGGCCATAAGCCCTTCCCTTCCAGCATTCCGAAACCTATCCCCCCGGAGGGGTTGCTCCATCGAGAGTATAGCGCGTGTCTCGCTGGTTGGCAGGCCTGGTGTGCGCCACTCGCCGACATTCCATGGATATTGCCTTGGCGCGCATTCCTCTCCTGGAGGCTTGGGGGCCGAGACAGTCGAGGCTAGCCATGGTACGGATGGCCCGATAACCAGGAGTTGACCCCATGCCCGGCAAAGCCTTCGCCATACTGACGATCCTGGCGTCTTGCGCCGTGGCGCGCGCGTGGTCGCAGATAGCGTTCGTCACGAACGAGCGCGGCAATCTCGACATCGCCGTCGCCTCCGATGACGGCCGCTCGTACACCATGCTCACCACGTCCAATGACCACGAAGCCGCACCCGCGTGGGCGCCGGACGGAGCGTCGCTGACGTACACCGCCAACAGCCACGGGAACATCGACATATACCGCATGGCCGCGGATGCGGGATCGGTCGTGCAGCTAACGGAGTCGCCGGATCAGGACGCGGAGTCGTCGTGGTCGCCCGACGGGTCGCGCATCGCGTTCAGCTCGGATCGCACCGGCACCCGGGACGTATGGGTCATGTCCGCTGACGGAGGCGATGTCCGCCAGCTCACCACGCATGCGGCGATCGACTGGTGTCCCACGTGGTCGCCGGACGGCAGCGAAATCGCGTTCACTTCCACGCGGGGTGGCGTGGAGTCCGTCATGGTGATGGGCGCCGATGGGTCGGACCTGCGTTTCCTCGCGGGCGCGCCGTATTCGTGCGCCGACCCGGCGTGGTCGCCCAACGGCCGATGGATCGCCTTCCGCGGCGCGGCCGACGCGAACCACGAGGTGTGCGTTGTCAGCGCGGAGGGAGGCCCCGTGTCGAACATATCCGCCCATCCCGCGGGAGATCATGAGCCGGCGTGGTCGCCGAACGGAGCGGAGATCGCGTTCACGTCGGATCGCGACGGCGACATGGCGATATACGTGATGAATGCGACGGGGAACGGCACGGCGCGGCGCATGACGCCAGAGGGCATCGTCGCGTGGGCGCCGACTTGGGCGGGAGGCCCCGAGCCGTTTGCCATCCAGGCGCGCGATCGGCACGTGACAACATGGGGCGCGATCCGAGCGCGTTAGCGGCGCCTCAGCCTCAGTCCTGTCCGACGGCGATTGCCCAGTCGGACGTCGCTCCCAGGCGGAGCGTGTGGCGCTCAGGGCGCAGGCCGCCCAGATCGCGTTCGGCGTACCGTGCGGCCGCATTGACGACGATGGCTCGCCTCGGCCCTCGCATCGCGGAAACGTCTATCGCCAGGGCATCGGTGTTCTCTGCGTAGAACAGGTATCGCGCGCCGTCTGACGAGCGTAACGCATAGCCGCCATCGACCGCCTGAGGCGCCGGCGCCAGGTCCGCGGCGAAGCGGCCGGCGAAGAATGCGGCGTAGCTGCGGAACCACTCTGGGTGTGGGTATGGCGCGGAGCCAGGGCCATCGACGAGGTTGCCCCAGATGTTGGCGACGCCGCCCGCCATCGCCGAATGCCACAGGCCACGGCGTGTGCGGAGCTCGTCGTAGTCCTTCTCCGGGTAGCGCGAGTTGGGACGTATGCGAAACCTGTCCTCGGAGAAGGCGGGCTTCCCTGGTCGCGCCTGGATCGTGCGGACGTACGTCTCGTAATCGGGCCGATGCTGCTCGTATGAGGCGTAGCCGAGTTCCTCGCTGAGCTGCTCGCGGGTGTTCTTGGTCGCCCGCGCCCCGAGCATGTGCGGCCACCCCATATGCTCCTGCATGAACGTGTGCCATTGGCTCAACTTCTCGCCTTCGACCCACTCCCAGAGATCGTATCCGTACCCCATCGTCCAGCCTGGCAGCGGCCCGAGACGCGCTGCGATGTACCGCTGCAGTCGCCTGTCCACCGCGCCGTTGATGCCCCACCTGATGGGCGTCTGCCTGCGCGACTCGTCTCCCCACACCCATATGTGCGTGACGCCCCCTGCCGCGTGTACCTTGCGAATCAGGAGCTCGAGCGCGTCGAACGTGCGGGGATCGGGGTTCGGGTCGTCGGACATCGCGTTGGTACGCTCTTGCTCGATGTCGAACCAGCGGGCGAAGACGTACGTGTGGAAGCCGGTGAAGCCGTGCTCGACCATGAACGTCTGGATGTCGCGGTCGATCTTCGCGGGGTCGTCGTGGTACGCGTCCGGGGTGTCGTACATCACGTACTGCGGGACGAACGCCTCAAGGCGACCGTGCTCACCGACCTGCCGCGCCCACTTGGCTCCGATGTTCGTGACGAAGCCCTTGCCCGCGGCGTCGGGGAGCACGTGGATCGACCCCGTGAGGCCGTCCAGCGCGTCCGCCTCGCTCTCCGAGCGGTATGTCCACAAGCCGGGTCGCGTGCCCGTGAAGCGGAATCGCCACTCGACGCCGCCTGCGTAGAACATCTCCGTGACGCGGCTCTCGCCACTCTCGGCGTGCTCGAACATCACGCGGGCGACGATGTCGAAGGGGTTCGCGTCAGGGGCAGACGCCCCGACCGCCCATTCGGTCGGCTCCCACTGCGGGGCCTCGCGTGCCGTCGGCATGGATGCTCCCGCGGTGGCGGCAACGCCGAGAGCCACGAGGAGGCACAGCGCCGGCATCCGTTGAGGTCGTGTCATCGGTCCTGCCCCAGCGTGATCTTCCCAGCCTCGCGCTTCTTCACGCGCGCCCACTGCGTCGCCAGTCGCGCGCGTGGCGATACGGCGCGGGCCGCCGCCGGATCGCGCGTCAGCCAGGGAACCACTGCGACGGTGGGAGACACGCGGTCAGGCGCGGGCCGGCCATCCGGCCCCCAATATGCGCCGCGCGCTTCGACGGTGACGCGGCGGGCGGCGAGCACGTCGATGACCTCGTTGTCGCGGAAGACGTTTCGTCCCAAGTCGTCAGCGCTCCCGAGGTCCACATGGCCGGACACGACATCGACGCCCACGGGATTGCCCTCGATTCGCGTGTCCCGGATTCTGAGATTGGCGTTTGCCGCTCGGATGCCGACGAGTAGCGTGCCGCGGATTTCGCTGCCTCGGACCTCCGTGGGTCGGAGGCACTCGGTGACTAGCATGCCGATGGCGGAATCGGCTCCCGCGACGACATTCTCCACCTCGACGGACGAGTCCTGCGTCACGAGAAGGGCGACGTTGAACGCCTCGCTGATCTCGCACCCGACGATGCGCACCGTGGACCGCGACGCGCTGATGCCATGATGGAAGCCGTCTATGGCGACGTCGCGAATGACGATGTCGTCCGCGTCCTCGCACGCGATGCCGAAGTGGTGGTCGTTCGTGCCGCCGCGCAGGCGGAACGCCGTCAGCACGACGCCATCCACCCGCGTACATCAATCTCCTGGGTGAAGATCGTGCCGACGCCGCCGCCCATCAGCGTGACGTCATCTGCCGTCATGCGAGGCGGATCGTATTCGCCGTCGGCAACGGACACCACGTCGCCGCGAAGCGCCTCATCCATGGCCGCCTGCGGCGAGGCGTATTCACCCGGGACGAGTAGGACGCGCGCGTTCGCGTGGTCCGCGAAGAGGCCGATGGCTATCGCCAAGAGCGCCGCTCGATGGTAACGCCTGCGCAAGCGATGGCGGGCGCACGCCGTGGCCGCTGCCGCCACAGGACGCATCACCGGTTGTACCGGAAATGCGGCCCGCGCAACGTCTGCCACACCCCGTCGCACGCTTCTAGGGTGGCGTCGTCCAGTCTGCCGTCGATGGCGGCGAGGTTCGCCTCCAAGTGCTCCGGCCTGCTGGCGCCGATAATCACCGAGTCGACGTGGTCCTGCGATGCGAGCCACCGTAGGGCGAGCTCGACCATCGTC
>NYZG01000436.1 GCA_002687025.1 Candidatus Poribacteria bacterium | reverse complement strand
CCCGCGGCCGCAGCCAGGCGGCGGATGGTGTCGCGAGGCGGCCGGACATCCGAGAGTGATCCTGCGCGTTGCATAGGCCGTTCCTCCCATGTAATGGCCTGTCTCGCCCGCGCCTCCCTTCCTTTCCTACTGGTAGCCCGTGTCCTGCCGGTAGTCCATGATGCGTTTGACTCGGCGGCCGCAGGGGCGCGGGCGTGGCCCCCGCGCCTCCGCGAGGCGTCCTCGGCGCGCCCGCGTCAGGTGTGGCTGCGAGCTGTCGCGGTCGGCCGACGGCCGCCTTCGCGATGATTGCTTGCGTACGCCGGCGAGAAAGCTGTGCGGCGGACCTCGTGCCCGCAGGCTCCTCCAGCTTCTGACGGATCCGGCCAGCCTACGCATTCCCTTACCACCAGCGACGCCTGCGAGGCGTCTGCGCCGACCTTGTTGGCGCCGTGGCAGTGCCAGTACTGTCGCCGGGCGAGTTGAGACCACGCCGCCGATCGGCGCCGGGCTTGCTGAGAGTCACGATCGTCACTGCGCGTGCTCCCTTCACGGACACCGCGCGCTGAAGCCTCGCGGCGCAGGCCGATCGCCATACAGCGTTGACAGGCGCGCAAGTCGTCGCCCCGGAACACGGTTACTGATCGGAGGCCGCATGGATGCGAAGGAAGTTCGGCTGGAGCGGATGACACGTGTCGAGGCGTGGGAGCGGATCGAGTCGGGCGGCGCCTGCGTGGCGATAATCCCGACCGGAAGCATTGAGCAGCATCTCGAGCACCTGACGATGGGGCACGACATCCGCTCCGCGACGGCCGTCGCCGAAGCCGTCGCGCGGCGCGTCTATCCGTCGGCCATCGTCGCGGAGCCGTTGCGCGCGGGCATCTCCGAGCACCACATGGCGCATCGGTTCGGCTCGGTGACGCTCAAGCCGGGCACGTTCCACTCCGTGGTCTGGGACGCGTGCGACAGCTTCGTACGGCACGGCATGGAGCACGTCCTCATCCTGAACGGCCACGGCGGCAACGTCGCGCCGATGCGCGGCGTGGTGAACCAGTTCCGGCGCTACTTCGACGCCGGCATCCATTTCCACTCCTACTGGGACTTCCTGCCTCCCGAAGTCGCGGAGGAATGCCTCGTGACCGGCAGCGTGCCGGGGCATGCGCAGGAATTCGAGACGGCCATGGCGCTCCACATGTTCCCAGACACGGTGCGCGTGCACACGCAGGCGCTGTCGACCGATGAAGGGGTGCGCGCCGCAACGGCCGCGAGTGGCGAGGGGCTGCTGGAAGCGATCGTCGCCGCATTGGCGACGCACGTCGAGTCCATGGCGCGCGGGGATGCCCCCGCCGAGATCGACGGCCTCTGAAGCCCAGAACTTGCGCATCGTCGTCGGCGCCTGCGCCGAAACTGCCCTAACATGCGGCGAGAGCACCCCAGAACACAGGGATCCGACGTGGCACGCTACTTGCGAACGACCCCACGGCGTTCGATAGGGCGAGTTTGGGCGCGGAGGAACCGACAGTGCCGCGTTACCGGTGCGTGCTGATGCCCGACGTGAACGACAGTGAACTGGTGGCGATGCTCCCGCAGCGCGCGATGCGTGCTGGGATGACGGCAGGGCCCGCCTTCGAGATCGCCTACGAATTCAACGCCCCCGACATGGCCTCGGTGGAGCAGTGGCTGCTCGATCGTGCGATACCGCCGTCCAGCGTCACCGCACTCGAGGAGCTCCCCGCCGAAGGCTAGCCCAGCGCGAGATCACTCGCGCCGCGGCCGCGCCACGCCCACGCCATCGTCCTCGACCAACGGCCGGTTGTAGATGTACGGCGGCTCCAACGTCGCCTGTTGCGCCTCGGTCAGTTCTGCCACCCACTCCGGCAGTTCCGTCTTGTAGAATCCGCCCGCGAAGTGTAGATACTTCGGCGAGTAGCGGATGAGCAGCGACTTCCGCGGATGATCCGCCGTCCACGGCAGCGTCCCGTGTAGCGTAGCCTCGTTGAAGATCACCATGTCGCCCGCCTTGCACGGCACGTTGTAGACGACGCCCCGGTCCGCCTCCCACTCCCGGATGTCCCTGGGGAACGGGTAGTTCGCCTTGTGGCTGCCCGGGATCACGCACAGCCCGCCGTCGCCCTCGTTCACGTCACCAAGCTGGTACTGGAACACGACCATGCCGCACCGCATTTGGCCGTTGGCATACGCGTAGTATTGCGACCCGTCGAAGTGCCGTTGCGTAGAGCCGTGCAGGATCAGCCCTTCGGCGCCCTTCGTCGAGTAGAGCAGGAACGGGGCGTGGTCGATCTTCCATCCGCGTCCATGTATCGTGTTCAGGTACGGGATGGCCTTCCTGTGCGCCAGGAGGTCGCGCCACGGCTGGTTGTGCGGTTCCGGCCAGGTCAGCATGCCGGAGAACATCCCGCGCCGGTGCGTGCCGGGAAGCGTCGTCGACTCCCCTGTCGCCGAGTTGCCATCCTCCCCCATCCTGTCCATGTTGCCTTCGAGAGCGGCGTTGAGGGCGCCCAGCTCGTCGTCGGTGAGGAACCTGGGGACGTGGAGGTACCCGTGCAGGTCGAACAGGAACTTCTCGCGGTCGGTCATCTCTACCATAAGCCGGTCCTCCAGCGCGATGTGAAGCGGGCAGCACCGTCGGGACGGGAAGCGTAGGCGAGTCCAGATGGGCGGTCAAGACGCCGCTGGGTCAGAACCCCGTGGCGGGCGCGGCCTCGTCGCCGGCGGTCGACTTGCGGTTCGCCACGAACAGTTCGATCGTCATCAGGATCACCGCGAGCAGCAGGAAGTGCGTCCACAGCTCGCGACCCAGCCGACGCGATCCCAGCGCCGCATCGAACCCGTCGCGCCCTGACGACACGTCGTCCAGCCAGTCTACGGCCGGCAGCTTCGCCGAGGCGTCGGTCGGCGCCACGGGCGTGAGGTCCGATTCGGACGGGTCGAGGTTGACCGCAAACGCGTCTCGCAGTCGTCCGTCTGCCTCTGCGGCCACTGAGGCGCCGCGGCCGTCCAGGGCGTACACTCCGATTGAGCTGGTGTCGGCGTATGTGAGCGCTGAGCCGTCCTGCGATCTGGCGACTGTGCGGACATCGCCGTCTGGCGTCGTAACTCCCACGACGAGCGGGTCGGCAGGGCCGAGGGCCCGGGAGAATCCCTCGCCGACTATCAGGCCGCGCTCGGGGGTGGGATCGGGCGAGGCGGCGTAGAACACGAGCTGCTGCACAAGCGGCAGGAAAGCTGTCTGGATCGCCAGATCCGACCACTCCGTGCCGGCCCCAGGCGCGTTCACGACGATAAGCCTACCCCCTCCGACGGCGCCCGCGACAACGAACGGCGTGCCGTCGGAAAGCCGGGCCATGACAGCCGCATCCGCCTCCGGCCGCAAATCGTACGCCGTGTAGACGCTCGGCGCGCCGCCCTCCTCCCAAGCTCCGGCCTCGAATACGCCGAACACCGCATCGGACGCCGCCGCGCCCGTGGCGTCCCGGTTTGCGGCGCTGAGGTGGGCCGGTTTCACGCGCTGTGGCGTGTCGTAGGTCTTGACTCCCGCCGCTCGCGCGGGCATCCAGTCGACGGCGTTCATCCCGGCCGCGTCGAGCGCCGGCCCGAGGAACGCCAGCACCGGCTTCCCCTGCAGTAGGTGGTTGCGGACGCGGCCCATCGCGCCGCCATCGCTCATCGGCACATCCTGCAAGACAAGCACGTCCGCAGCGTCCAACGAGCGCTGCGTCAGCGTGTCGAAGGCGTACGTCGCGGGGCGGATGGTGTACGCGGGCGTCGGGCGATCCGTTTGTGTCGGATTGAGGGCAAGGGCCATCATCTCGGGCGCGCCGCCGACGATCGACACGTCCAACTGTCCCAGCACGGACACGACGTGATGCCGCGTGTCGTCAATGGCCAGGCGATCCCCGTCCAGCTCCGCGCGGAGTCGATACAGGCCGGCGACATCGAACGTGTGAGAGATGCGCTCCCGCGTCTCCGCCCCCGGCGGTACCGTCACGGCCGTGGAGTGGCGGAGCTCGTCGTTGACGAACAGCCGCAGGCCGCGTGTGGCCGTCGCCGTTGCGCCGAAATGTCTGACCACGACCTGCAGCTCCACGGGCAAGCCTGCGGCGACGAACGCCCCGGTCGTCTCTATCGCGGTGATCCCCACGTTCTCCAGCGACTGCGCCTGCACGGGCACGTAGAATACCCGCACATCGTCGGTTTCGATCGCCGCGGACGTCCAGCCGGCGGCACTGAAGTCGGATATCACGTATAGCTCGCGGTTGGGCGCGTCGGAACGGCTCAGCAGGTCCACGGCTCGATGAATCGCCGAGTCGATGCGGGTTGCGCGGTGCGTGAGCTCTGCGGCGCGGATAGCCTGCTCGACCTGCGTCAACTGCGATACCGCGGGGTCGAACAGCACCGTCGGCTCGTCGGAGGCCAGTATGAGCGTCGCCTCATCGCCCTGATTGAGCGACCGCAGGATGTTCGTCGCGGCCTGCCTCGCCGTCTCGAACGGCACGGAAGCCACGCCCTCGTACCCCATGCTCGCGGAGTTGTCGAGGACGATGGCGGCGGTCGTCCGCACATGCGTGTCCGCGAAGAACCTGCCCGCGTGCAGCACCGGCCGAGCCAGAGCGACGGCGATGCACGCGAGCGTGAGCATGCGCAGAAGCAGCACGAGCCACTGTTCGAATTGGAAACGGCGCACCGTTCGGCGATGCGCCTCGAGGAGGAAGCGCAACGTGCTGAAGTCCATCGTCCGGGCCTGACGTCGGCTCCAGAGATGTACCAGCAGCGGGATGGCGGCGGACGCCATGCCGATCAGGAAGAGGGGATTCAGGAAGCCCATGGACGCCTAGAGTTCTTCGAGGCGCAGCCAACTCACGACGTCTTCGTCCTCACCCCGGCCGCCCTGCACGCCATCGGCTCCGTACGAGAACAGATCGTACGTATAGCGGTCGTGTCGGCCCGGCCGCCGGTACACCCAGGCCGCGCCCCATGGGTCCGTGAGGATGGGGTCTTCGAGGTAGGGACCGGCCCAACTCTCGGGAACCGGTTGGCCCAGCGGGTATTCCCACAACGCGCGCAGGCCCTGGTCGGTGGCGGGATAGTCGCCGTTGTCCTTCGCGTACCGGTCCAGCGCGAATTCGATGGTCTCCAACTCCTCGATCGCCAACTGGCGCTTCTCCTGTTCGCCGCGCTGAATCAGCTTGGCGACCACGATCACACCCGCGACGACCACGACGATGCCGAGGATCCAGGCCACTCGTTTCACATCGAGACTCCGCGTATCGGGAAGGCCGACCGGGCGAATCTTACCACGCCCCCACCGACTCAGCAAACTGCCCGCACGGCCCCAGGCGGGACCGTGCGGATGGCGCTAGCAGCCTCAGAGCGCATCCCAGGCCGACAGAGCCGAGACCGCTCGATTCCGGCCCGCCTTACTTCGCCAGGAGCAGCCGACGGACCGAGACGTCGGCCCCCGCGCGCAACTCGACGTAGTAGGCCCCGCTGGCGGCGGCCTCACCCGTCGCGTCGCGGCCGTCCCAATGGATGGCGCCCTCGCGGCTTCCGTACGACCCGGTGCCGAGGCGCCCCAGATTCCATGCGCGGACGGCGATGCCTCGACTGTCGTACACCGTCACCACGACGGAGGATGCGCGCGCCAGATCGAACGGTATCCAGGTCTCCGGGTTGAATGGGTTGGGGAAGTTGGGTCGCAGGGCAGTCTTGGCAGGCACGTCTGCCGCGGCTCCGCGAGCCAGGATTACGTCACCCACCGCGCGACGCACGCCGGACGAACCGACGACCTCAATCCCTCGCAGCGCCACGTCTCCCCCGGAGCCGTCCGCCACGCGGAGGCGCAGCTGCGTTGGCAGCCTGGACCCCGCGCCGGTCGCCACGACGCCTGCACGCCCCGCTTCCGCGAAGGACCACACTGCCCCAGTCGCCTCCACCGTGACGGAATCGCGGGGCCACGCCGAGAAGGCGATGCCCGCGGCATTCTCAACCGACAACGCGTAGACGCCCTGCGCATCCGGGAACAGCGTGCGCGCGACCGTCTTACCGATCGCGGCGGGGGCGAGTGGGATGCTGGACCCGAAGTCGCGCGCGACGGTAACGAGGTCGGCAATGCTAATGACATCATCGCCGTTCACATCGGGGCTGAAGCCTGGGAACGGGCCCTCCTCGCCGAATCGCTGCGCCACTGCGACGATATCCGCGATGTCCACGATTCCATCGCGGTTGACGTCCGACGAGGGGTCGAGTCCAGTCATCGAATGCTGGTCGAAGATCGCCATGAGTTCGTCGCGCATGGGGTAACCCCGCCGCAGCCACTCCTCGCGCACCGTCAGGATGGTATAGGGAGTCGCCTCGCCGAATATGGCCCAGACCCGCTCGAAGTCGTTCACAATGCCGTCGTCGTCGGTGCCGGGTATCAAGTCGCGGCTCTGTGGGCCGTCGCTGATGTCCCACAGGACGCTGGCGACGGATCCCTCGACCCTCTCGCCGATGGTGTTGCCGCCGACGCCCTGGACACGGCCCGTGTACCAGAAGTTGGTCTCGATGTTGGGGAAGTCTACGTTGTCGAAGGACGTGACGTTGAGCGCGTCGTCGTCCACAGCGGCGGCCATGAACTCCGCCCAGCCCTCGCTGATGGCGAACTCCTCGTCCGATACCGTGTGCAGCGCGTGAGGCGCTTCCCACTGGCCGAACGGGATTGCATCGAACGTGTTCCCGTACAGCGGCGTCATCACCGCGTGACCGTATTCGTGCAGCATGGCCGTGCGGTCGTTCCCGTGCTCGAAGGCGATGTCGATCCATTCGTCGGACAGGGCCCCATTGCGGCGAGGCTCGGCGGCGTAGAACGTGGCGCTCTGATTGGACGGGAAGTGCACGCGTATCTTGTCGCGCGTGAAAGCGACCTCGTCGATGAGAAAGTCGCGGGCGTCCAACACGGCCGTAAACACGTGCCCCGCCATGTGGCTGGCGTCCTGGCGTTCCCATCGCAACTCGAACTCCAGCGACGCGCCGGCCTCGGCGTCGGCCCATTCGGTGTCGCGTTCGTACGCCCCGCCGCTTGCGGGCGACAGGGACAGCGTGTCGTTGTCCAGGATGGCGCGGAGCCTGAACACGCGCGGCTCGCCCGCGGCCGTCGTGGCCGCGACCGCCGGGAACGCGAACCTCCCGTCGGCGTCGGTCATCACCGTGTCGACGGTGTCCTCAATGAGGAATGGGCCGTCGGTCACGCGCTCCGCGAGTCGCACTTGGGCCTCGCGGATCGGCTCCTGGAAGCCGGTATTGTCGTCGTGATACGTCAGCGCGCCCGAGTACGCCACCTCACGGGCCCCGACGCCTGCCTGACGTCTGATAGTGACCCTTGGCGCGAACGGCGCCGCGTATTCCGAGTCGTAGGGGAAGGGAGCAGTCGCGTCGTGTGAACCGTCGGGACGCACGCGAAGGTAGCGGACGAACACGTCCGCGGGAGACCCAGGGGGCGCGTCCGCGGGGCGTACCAGCGCGGCGATTTGGTAGTCGCCCGGCCGGTCGACACGCACTACCACATCGTCCAAGGCGCTCGCGCGGTCAGGCACGTAAAGGGGAGCGGGCCGGGTGGAGTTGCCGCGAGCATCCGGGAGAATCCACTCCAGCGTCGCGGCTTGAGCCCGGCCGCCACGGGCGCCCACGTGCAGTCGGTACACGCCCTCGCGGCCAAGGCGCGGGGTCCGTACGAGCTCGATCGAGCCGACGAAGGTAGTAGGCCGTTCGCGCGAACAGAACACGCGCGCGGCTGCTGAATCAGGAACGGCTTCTGCCGCGCCGGCCGCCCAGAGAACCACGAACACGGCCCATACCACACGCGCGGACTTCCCCATGTGCACCTCCCAAGCGTCGCGATCGCGTCACCCGTCGGCGACGTTACTCCCCGTCTTTCCCGTCCGAGCTCGTCCCGGCCTGCACATTCCTGCGTATGTACCCATCGACATCGTGGCACACCTTCATGAGAACGTCGAGATCGCGCTTCTCCAGAACGGCTCGGCCGAAGAACCGTTCGAGCGCCGTGCGGATCACCTCCCATTTGTCGTTCATGGGGCGGAAATCCGTCAGGCGCAGCACCCCCTCGATGCGCTCGATCGTCGCGCGCACGTGCCGACGGTCGGCGAGGTCGTACCCGACAGGTGCAACGGCGCCGATGTCCGCGGTGTATACCTCGTACGCGAATATCTGCACCGCCTGCGCTAGGTTGAGCGAAGGGTTCTTCGTCGCCATGGGTACGCTGGCAACGATGTCGCAACGCGCGAGGTCCTCGTTGGAGATGCCCTTGTCTTCCCGGCCGAAGACGAGGGCTACCTTGTGCGACTGCGCTACTCGCATGATCTCCTTTGCCGCGTCCCTGGCGGAGATGGGCTGCGACATGCGCCGGACGCGGCGTCGATGCGTCGTGCCGACTATCAGGTGCGCATCCTGCAAGGCGTCTTCGAGGCTGTCCGTCTCCCACGCAGAGAAGAGGACGTCCTTGGAGTTCATCGCGAACTTCCGCGCCTCGGACGATTCCTGCCAGTGCGGCGGCGCGTTGACGAGCCACAGGTCGCGCAGGCCCATGCCCTTCAATGCGCGCGCCGAAGAGCCGATGTTGCCTGGCTGCATGGGCGAGATGAGCACCGTGCGAATGTTCGCGAGGCGCTCGGACGCGTCCGCGCGGATCGCGCGCGCCTGTTCGGGTTCGAGGTCGTCCGCCATCACGCGTTCGCGCGCCACAACCGTCTCCAACACGTCGGCTTTGGTATCGGGACGTACGAATGGTAACGTCTGCACAGGCGCGAATGAAGCGCGGCCGCTGCCGGCAGAGGGGCAAAGACCGCACCCGCGGCGGCTGAACGCGGGTACACTATAGCGACGCGCCGGGCGGCGCCGACGGAAAGAGGGTGGGACATTCACCAGATAGAGGACGCCAAGCAGTCGATCATCGACAAGCTGGAACGCGGCGGCCGAGTCGATCGGAGCCGTCTCTACGCGGGCGCGCAGTATCCCGCCTCGCTCATCACCGGCGCCATCGCCCGACTCGAATCCAACCGCGAGATCAAGCGCGATGTCGGAGCCGACGGACGCGAATACTACGAACGCGTCAGGCCCTCCACGGTGAAGAAGGTGCTGCGCCTGCTTTCCAAATAGCGTAAGACGTAGACCACGTGTGTTGACCCAGCGCCAAGGACAAGGTGGTATGTCCGAGAAGACGAAGCAAGACTACATCAGTGACGGCCTCGACCTGTTTGCCGACGGCAAGTACCACGAGGCGATCGACATCTACCGAAAGTCCCTCGACATCGACGAGACGTACGTCGAGGGTCACCTCGCCATCGGCAAGGCGTATGAACTCATGGGCGCTCTTGACGAAGCCGTCGAGATTCTGCGGGCCGGGCTCGAGCACCATCCTTCCGAGCCGTTCCTGCACACGAGCCTGTCCCAGTGCCTACAGAAGCAGGGGCGTATCCCTGAGGCCGAGGAAGAGATGGCGATCGCGCACCAGCTCCAGCAGAGCGGCGCGTAGCCACCTGCGCGGCCTATTCGTAGAGATCGACGCTCAGATACTTCATGCCTGAGTCGCACGCCACGGTCACCACGGTCGCGTCCTCAGCCAGCGTCGCGGCCACCTGAATGGCGGCCCACACGTTGGCCCCTGACGAGAATCCGGCGATGATGCCCTCGTCGCCCGCCAAGCGACGCGCAGTCGCGGTTGCGTCCTCGTCGGTCACGCCGATGTAACCGTCGACTAGGCTTTCGTCCCAGAATCCGGGTCGCGTGGCGTAGCCGATGCCCTGGATCTTGTGGCGTGTGTCCGTCACCGGCTTTCCGGCCAGGTACGACACGGAAGCCGGCTCGACGGCGTAGCACCGCGTCGGCCCGCCCACCGCTGTCAGCGCGCGCGCGACGCCCGTGAAGGCCCCACCCGTCCCCACGGCCGCGACAAACGCGTCAACGGAGCCGTCGACCTGCTCCCGTATCTCCCGGCCCGTGCCGAACTCATGCGCGCGCGGGTTCGCGACGTTGTTGAATTGGTCGGCGCGGAACGCCCCAAGCTCCCGGGCAAGTTCCTGCGCGCGCTCTTCCACGAGGTCCAGATCCTCCTTCGAGACCTTCCCCGGCGCCGATCCGCCGGCCTGGGGCACGATCTCCACCTCGGCCCCCAGCGCCAACATCATGCGACGACGCTCGACGGAGTTCCCTTCGCTCATTACCGCGACCATGCGGTACCCCTTCGCGCGGCACACGATGGCCAGGCCGGTACCGGTGTTTCCGCTGGTAAGCTCCACGACGGCCCCGCCCGGTCGCAACGCGCCGGACGCCTCGGCATCCTCGATTATCTGTCGCGCGATGCGGTCCTTCATGCTCCCGCCCGGCGACAGGTACTCCAGCTTGACGAGCACCGCGGCGCCGTCCTGCGGGGACATGCGCGCCAGGCGCACGAGCGGCGTCGATCCGATGGCGTCGAGTATGGAGTCCGCGGGGCTCATGCCGACTACTCACTCTCCAACTGTGCTACCGCGGCGGCCACGACCTGAGCGACATCGATCGCGAGGAGGGGCTCGCAACGCCCCGCGCGGCAGGCGCCGGCCCGGCCGGGGTGGCACGGGTTGCACCCGAGGTCCATCCCGCTGCGGATAACGGTGTGCTCCCGGCCGTACGGGCCGCTCCTCACATCGTCGGTTGGCTCGAACAGCGCCACGACCGGCGTGCCGACGGCGTCAGCGATGTGCATCGGCCCGGTGTCGTTGCCTACGTGCAGGTCGCACGCGGCGATGAGCGCCGCCATCTCCCGCAGCGACACGCTCTGGGCCACCGGATGCGGAGCCGCCGCCGCTTCGACGAACGCGCCGACGCGAACTTCGTCATCCGGCCCGGCGATAACGACGACTCCCCGATCGTGCTCGCGCGCCAGGGCGTCGGCGACCTGCGCGAATCGCTCTGGCGGCCACAGCTTGTAATCCCATCCTCCACCGAGATGCATAGTGACACTCGGCAGGCCATGGTCTGCCAGCCAGCCGGCAGCCGCACGCGCTTCGTGGGCACTAGGCGTCAGCGTCGGGCGCGCGTGCGCCACGTCCGCGCCTGCCGCGCCAACTGCCCTGAGGTAGCGGTTAACGGCGTGGACGCGCCCGCGCCCTCGGAGGCCGACGCGCCGCGCGCCGAGGAGACGGGAGTAGAGCGCGTCCTTCAGGTCCACGACGATGTCGAAGCGGCGTCGCCGCAGCTCGCGCACGAGACGTGCTCTGCCCGCGATGCCGCCGTGACGCTCGCGGGAATACGGCAGGACCGTGTCGATTCCGGGCTCGCCGTCGAGCAGCGGGGCCGGCGTGGATCCCACTAGGTACGTGATGCAGGCGGCGGCGTACTGCGTGCGTAGCGGCTCGACAACGCATGTGGATAGGACCGCGTCGCCAATGTGCGAGAAGCTCATCACGAGGATGTCCGTCATCCTCTGGACCCCGCCCGCTCGACAGCCTGTAGCGCGGCTTCGACGACCCAGTGGCGGGGGACTTCGTGCACGTTGCTCTTCCCCGGCCGCGATGGCAGGGCCCCTGGGCGTGATGCGTCGGGCGCCACGAGTATCGCCGTCTCCGCGCGCGGCATCCACCGGACATGGTCGCTGGGCCCGAATACCGCGACGAGCGGGACGCCAAGCGCTGCCGCGATGTGCATGGGCCCCGAGTCGTTCACGAGCATCACGTCTACCTGTGCCATCAGCGCCATCATGCGGCGAAGAGGCAGCGCATCGGCGCGGACGGCCGATCCCCGCGCCGCCGCGATGACGGCCTCTACGCGCGCCGAATCGCGCGAGCCGCCGAAGACGATCACGCGGGCCGCCCCTTCGCCGACTTCGTCGCACACCTCGGACGCGGCCCGGCCGTAACGGTCCTCGGGGTAGCGCTTGTCAGATGTGCTGGCTCCGGGGTGGACGCCAACTGCGGCGCCAGCGTCCTCGAACCCGTTGGATTCGAGCCACTCCGACGCCCACGCCCCCTCGCCATCGGTCAGGCGGACCACCGGGTCAGCGTCGGCGGATGTGGCTCCCACGGCGTCGACCAACCGCGCGTTTCTGATGATCTCGTGCTCCGAGCCGCGCACATGGCCGCCGGCGATGGCGTGTGTCAGCCAACGAGATCCCGGCTTCCCGGCGTAGCCAACGCGCCGCCCCGCGCCCGACGCCGCGGCGACGACGTTCGCGTACGTAGCGGTCCGCATGGCGACCACCGCATCGTACCGCTCACGGCGGAGGCGCCACGCGAGGGCGGCCAGTCCACGCGCCCCCCTGTCCCGCCCCCTTCGGTCGTAGATGATCGTCTGCGACACGTTCCTGTCTGATTCTATGATCGGGGCGTTCAACGGCGAGGCCAGGACGGCGATGTGCGTGGCGGGATACGCGTCCCGCAACGCTGCGAACGTCGGCAGGGCGCAAACCATGTCGCCGAGGCCGTCCGGGCGTATGCAGAGAATCCGCTCGATGGTGTGTGCTCCCGCGGGTGGATGCCTCACGCCCGGGCATGCTGTCGCGCGATGACCTCGGGCGGCGCTCCCGCAGATCGACACGGCGTCCCCGTCCGTGTAAGATGGCGCTGGCGACGAATGCATCGCCCCCAGCGAGACGCCACTCAGGAGACCGAGATGGCCCGACCGCGCCCGGCCGACCGACCCATCCTGGCGGCTCCCACAATACACAAGAGTCCCTCACAGACGGCCTCCGATGGCGTGCGTCGAGCGGCCCGTGTCCGACTGAACGACGTGCACCCCGACTATCCGGGCGACGGCCCGGTCCCAAGCCACGCCAACGTCAATCTCCTGCAACGCCCCCGGGAGGGGCAGCCCGTAGTGTGGGCCTCCGGCGGCGACAACATCCTCCGACTGTACCGACGCGAGGAGATGCGGGCCGGTGGCATCGCCCTCGTCATCACCGGCCTTGTGTACGACGCCTGAGCGTCCCCGCCGTGCACGATGGCCCCCGGTCGCGGCCCCGGCTACGCGCCAATCCCGGCTACGCGCCAACCCCGGCCCTCAGGTCCGGCACCCATACCCTCTCGCCGCCACGCATCGCCGACTCGTGGGCGAAAACGCCCGGCAGCGTCATGTCGAGCCCCGCATACACGTCGATAGCCGGTGGGCCATCGCCGCGGACGGCACGCAGGAAATCGGCGACCATGTAGTACTCGGCCGTGCCGTGCCCACCAACCTCGGCTCCGGGTGGGGCGTTGGGATGGTCGTGTGCGAAGGGGATCTCGCGGAACTGCGGCGCGTCCTCGGTCCCGGCCTGGCCTCTCGCGCGCGGCCCCTCACGCGACGTTTCCAGACACCCCTGCGTGCCGAAGGCGCTGAAGTAGTGGTGCGCACCGGAACGGGCGACCTGGAACCCGCACAGGAGCTTGATGAGTACGCCGCTCTCGGTCGTGAACAGCGCTACCTCCATGTCCGCACCCGGCAGCTCCGGGTCGCAAGTGCGCGTGGTCTGCGCGCCGATAGCGCTCACGATGCGGTCGCCCGTCCACTCCAGGACGGGGCCGAGGCTGTGGGTGCAGTAGTACTGCGGAGCCATGCTCGCCCGCCACGTCAGCCGGCCGTCCTCGTACCGCATGATGCTGCGGCAATCATGGACGTATTCAGCCTCGACGTATGTCAGGTCTCCCAATTCGCCGCGCGCGACGCGTTCGCGCCAATCGCCCACCCACCACCAATAGTTCGAGTTCTCCGCGAACATGAAGACGGTGTCGGCCGCCTCTACGGCCGACACGAGCGATCGCGCCTGGCCCATGACGTCGTCCGCCGCGTCGCCGTAGATCATCGGCACTTCGCACAGGACGTGCTGCCCCGCTTCGAGTGCCGCGACGGAGTGCTCCGCGTGCAGGTGCGGCGGCGTCGCAACGATAACGGCGTCCATGTCGTGGGCCGCGAATGCCTCGTACTCCTCATAGCCCGCCTCGACGCCGAACTCCGCGCGCGCGCGATCCAGCAGGACGGGTTCCAGGTCGCAGGCAGCGACGAGCTCCACCTCGTCGAACATGGACGCTACGGACGCCAGCGCCCAGCCGCGTCTCAATCCTGCCACGCCGACTCTGTAGCCCATGCTGCTCTCTCCTCCGCTATGCCCGGCCGGTCGCCTGTCGCGTCGTGGGGTATCGTAGTCGAGGCACGCCGCTTCCGCACGGTTGCCGCCGCGCGACGGCGGACAGTAGACTTCACCCGCACAAGCGACCCATGCGGAGACGCCGACACGAGCATGCCGGACAACGCGGACCTGAACCCCTTCATAGTCACGGTCACCGCGCGCGACGCGGTCGGCATTGTGGCGACGATCACGCGCACGCTCGCGGACATGGGCGCGCAT
>NYZG01000435.1 GCA_002687025.1 Candidatus Poribacteria bacterium | reverse complement strand
GTCAGACGATGCCAGTGCGTCGCCAGATGCGCGTATGCGTGCAGCACGCCGACGCGTGGGGTATCCCGCTGCCAGATGGGGCCGGCGTGGCACAGGTTCTCGGTGAAGAAGATCGCGGTGCCGGCGGGACACTCGTAGCTCGTGAGGAACTCGCTACGCTTGTCGTCTTCCAGGGACATGTGGTCCGGGTGCATGGGGAAGTTCGCCTTGTGGCTGCCCGGTATGAAATGCGTCGCGCCGTCATTCTTGGCGATGTCGGTGAGCTCGAAGACGACGCGCACCATGCCCGCGTGTATGCGCCCGTTGTTCACGCGATAGCCGAAGATGGGGTCCCCTTGCTGTGGGCCTCCGCCGTGCAACTCACCGTGCCGCTGCCCTTTCTGGCGCCACACATGGAAGCAGTTCTCCAGGCGCACGTCGGGTCCGATGATCTCGTGGAGCACCTCCAGGACCTTCGGATGGTCGATGAGGAGGCCCGCGGGGCCGCCGGGCACGGCGCGGTGCTCGGGAGGTAGCGACTCCGGGTCGCGGCGCATCCGGTCTATCTGGTCGATGATCGCCGCGATTTCGTCGGGGGTCAGGATCGCCGGGCGTACGAGGAAGCCCGTGAGGTCGAATCGGAAACGCTCTTCGTCGGTCATCGGCATGCTGTCTTCTCCCTATCGGTGCGGTATTCTGGCCGCGACGCCGCGCCTACGATACCACCAACGCGGGCAGGGCCAAGGCGGCGCGCCGGCAGAAAGCGGGGAAAGCGTCATGATATATCGGCAGCTCTTCGACAAGCACGCCGCGGGCAAGACGGTGAGCGTCGGCGTGATCGGCACGGGTCAATATGCCACGGCCGTCGTCACACAGTCGGCGTACATTCCCGAGCTGTCCGTGTCTGCCGTCTGCGAGGTCGACATCGACGCGGCGAAGCGCGCTTACGAACGCGCCGGCATGAACGACCACGCCGTCTGCGACACCCGGCCGCAGGCGCTCCGCGCGATCGAGAGCGGCAGGCCGGTGATCGTCCAGGATGCCGATCTGCTGATGGAACTCCCGGTCGACATCGTCGTCGAGTCGACGGGCGTCCCGGAGGCGGCGGCGAAGCATGGGGCGGCGGCCATCGAGGCGGGTAAGCACGTCGCGATGGTCAGCAAGGAAGCGGACGCGGCCGTCGGCCCCATACTGAAGCGGCGCGCCGACGATGCCGAGTTGGTCTACTCCGCCGTGGACGGCGACCAGCACGGACTCCTGATTTCACTCGTACAATGGGCGCGGGATTTGGGTCTACACGTCTACTGCGGCGGGAAGGCGGTCGGGTGGGACATCGTGTACGACGAGGCTACGGGCACGGTGTCGCGTGGTTCGTCAGGCCCGCTGAACCTGGACGACCCCTCAGCCTTCGCGCCCGGGCCGTCGGAGCGGGCGCCGGCGCTCGTCGGTCGTCGCCGCGAGATGCTCGGCCGCACGGGCGTCGAAGGGTACGACATCACCGAGATGACCATCGTCGCCAACGCCACCGGCCTGGCTCCCGACGTGGACACGCTCCGCGGGCCGCACGCGCGTATCCCGGAGATTCCCGAGGTCCTATGTCCCGAGGATCTCGGCGGCATTCTGACGGGACGTGAAGTGGTCGAATGTGTGACGGTTGTCCGCGGCCGTTACGAGGCCGACCTCGGAGGCGGGGTGTTCATCGTGGTCGGGTGCGAAAACGACTACTCGCGCCACATCCTGACGTCCAAGGGGCTCATCCCGAACAGTGGCGACACGACGGCCCTCATCTACCGTCCCCACCACCTGTGCGGCGTCGAGACGCCCATAACGCTGTTGACTATGGGATTACTCGGCGTCCCGACGGGAGCGACGGAGTATCTGCCCCGATACGACACGGTCGCGCGCGCCCGCGAGGACCTGAAGGCCGGCGACACGATCGGGACGGATCACGACCCGAAGCTGCACGCGCTCATGCGGCCCGCCGCGCCCGCTATGCCCGGGAACGCGATCCCCCTGCACATGGCAAGCGGCTGCCGTCTGCTGTGCGATCTCCCCAGGGGGACGGTGTTGACGACGGAGATGGTCGAGGCTCCGTCGGATTCGGCCTTGTGGTCACTGCGTCACGAGCAGGACGCCCGATTCGCGGTGTGAGGCTCAATCGGCTTTGCCGGCGAGAAACGTGCTCACGGCCGCGGACTTCGCGACGAACGACACCGCGCACGGCGCCAGGTACCCGACGCCCACGCGGCACACGTAAGGAATTGGGCAGCGGTACAGACCGTAGAACGCGCTCCCCATCACCACCGAGATTACCAGAGCGGCGCGGAGCGAAAACGGCCGCCGGTTCCACCACGTGCTGAACCGCACGACCACCAGCGGGACGGCGTATCCGACGAGCGGCGGAGCCCACGGGAAACACGAGAGGCACACGTTCCCAAGGTAGAGAGACGTCCCGACGAAGAGCGACGCGATGGCGTGTCCCATCCACGGTCTTCGCCGTGACGGGGGTATCTCGGTTGGGCCGGTTTCGGTCTCCGGCTGGAACTTGCTGTGGTCGTTGGGTATCGGCATCTTGGGCGCGTCGGGTTCCGGGCGTGTGTGATCGTCGCGTCTTTGCGGAGGCGCTCTTGGCTATCCCTTTAGACCGGTACCTCCGCGCCAAGTATCGCGGGCGTGGGTGGGGTCGGCGCTCAACGCAAGAAACAGGAAACCGAATCCGGCGCCGGCGCCCCGTACATAGCAGGAGCCCGTCCACAGCGGAGTGTCAGCGCCTTGACCGACGCGGAACTTGTCAGGCGATGTCGAGACGGCGATCGCGAGGCGTTCAACGCACTCATCGCGAAGTACCAGAACCACGTCTACGCGCTGTGCTGCCACTTCGTCGGAGATTTCGCCGCCGCACAGGATCTGGCTCAGGAGACGTTCGTCCGCGTCTACCTGGACCTGCAGGGCCTCCGAGAGGTCGGAAAGTTCCCGGCGTGGCTGGGGAAGGTGACGACGCGTGTGTGTCAGCGGGCGCTGAGCCGTCGCTCTCGGCTCCATCACGAGGACATCGACGCGCTACCGGAGTCGGACCTGATCGACGGCGCAGCGGAGTCGCCGGCGGAGGCGTCCGTTGACGGCGAGACGCGCGCCGTCGTCTCCACGGCGGTCGGGAAGCTCCCGGAAGCGCAGCGCCTCGCGGTGACAATGCACTACACGGACGGCCTCTCGTACGCCGAGATCGCCGCCTTTCTCGACGTTCCCACGACGACGATCAGGAACCGCCTCCACCGCGCGCGACTCCAACTGAAGAGAGGCCTGCTGACGATGGCAGAACGAGAATTCGAGCGCCACCGGCTGCCCGAGAAGTTCGCCGACGAGGCGCTTCACGAGGCCAAGGTCGTGGACATCATATGGAGCGAGGGGCCGGAGGGCGATAGGTTCCCCGTGCTGGCGCTGGCCCCGACGGACTCGCCCGATATGCGCCTGCCCATCTGGGTCGGGTTTCCAGAGGCCATCTCGATCCATATGGCGATGACCGAACAGCGGTCCCCGCGCCCCATGACACACGATCTGCTCGTCCGCGTGCTAGACGCCGCGAACGCCCGCCTGCTCAAAGTCGTCGTGTCGGACATTCAGGACGGCGTGTACATGGGGACGCTGCTCGTCGAGTTCGGCGAAGACGTGAAGGAGATCGACTGCCGCCCAAGCGACGCCATCGCCCTAGCCGTCAGAGCCGACCTGCCCATCATGATCGCCAAGAAGGTGGTGGGTCAGGAAGACACGTGGACGCCGGCGTCTGAACTTGGCGCCCTCGTGGACCGATGCGCGAAGGCGAACCTGGTGATCACGACCAGGGCAGCCCCCGGGGATGACGAGGACGAATAGGCGGGGAGGCAGCGACAACGGCCGGCGACGCGACCCAGTACCCCGCGCTCAGTTGGGCGTGTCTGTAGGCGGCAGCGGCCGCGCCGAAGAATCGGCGAGCATGAGCGTCACATCCGCGAGCGCCTCTTGCACGTCACGCATGTCGTCGCGCAGGGCGTCGATGTCGCGCCGCATCTCCTCAAGACCTTCGGTGGACGCGTCCCTCTCCAGACTCCGCCTCTTGATCGCGTGCCAGACACCCGCCCACGTGATCGCCACGGCCGAGCCCAGGACGATGCCAAGTATCGCGATAACGAACTCGAAGACACCCATTGCCACAGAATCCCGCATAAATGCGATGCGCGAGCGTCGCTTCCGTCGAGCCTATGGCGCCACGTTCCGCCGCCGCGCGCGAGACGGCCGCCTCGGGTATTGCTCGCGAGCTAGTCGTAGCCCCGTTCGTACCTACGTTGGCGTCGCGGTCGTGAGCGCGCTACGCACAACGTCGGCGTCCTACAGCCGCTTCGCCATCGCGAGATCGGTGTCGTCGTCGTTGTATCGCGCGATCTCTACGAAGCCGAACTTTCGGTAGAGCCGCTCCGCCGCCCGACACTCGTTCCAGGTCGTGAGACGGGCCTCCGTGTAGCCGTAGCCGGTCGCGTGATCCAACAGCGTCGCGATGAGTTGGGATCCAATGCCGCGCCGTCGGTATTCCGGCGCGACGTACATGCGTACGAGCTCGCAAACATCCTGGGAGTATCTGCGGACGCCGCCCATGCCGATGAGCGCGCCCTCCTCGTTCACTGCCAGAAGCACCCCATGTACGTAGGCGCCCTCCATGTCGTCCAGGTCGGATAGGCTCCCCCTTGCCTGGAGTTCCGCCTGGACGCGTGCGATCCGGGCCGAGGTGGTAGGTCCTGCGCGGAACGTCTCGTGGATGAAACGTGACCGCAACGTCTTCGCGTCTTCGATCTGTCGATGGGACATGGGCTCGATGCTGATCACGATATTACCCAATCCAGCATGCTCCGCGGAGCGAGTGGCGCCCTTCGGTCACGCGCGCGCGATGAACAGCGTACTGCCCACCATGCCCAACCCAAGTCCGAGCCTTCCGCGAGCAGGCAGTAGCCGCCGAAAACCCAGCCGACATACGGCTTTACCCGCTGCCTACGCACATGCCTACCGCCTACGTACGACGGGTCACAGCTTGGCCTGATACGACAGCTTCACGAACAGCGCGCGATCCGTCTCGCCCTCTTCGTGGATCTCGTTGTAGACGATGAAGAAGAACGACTTCGGCCGATACTCGGAGCCGTACAGGACGAAGAACCGCGACTCGTCATCCGCTGTCATCTCCGCGGAGCCGCTCAGGAAGGAACGCTGCGTGAACTGGTAACGCGCCTGCAACCGCTGGACGCGCCACTCCTGACGCCAATCCGACCGGCTCGTCGGGCGGCGTATCTCGCGCTGCATCGAGTATTCGAGACTGAACGCCTCCGTCGGCTTCAGCGACACGTTCGGACTCATGAACCAGCTTCGCTCCCCGTCGCGGTAGCCGACGCTGTTGAACACGCGCGCCGAGATGTGTCGCGGCGGGAACCAGCCGAAGAACAGGTCCACCGTCTCGTCGGTATACACGACGTTCTCGTCCTCGTCGCGGTGCAGACGCCGCTCGGGGCCGAAGAACACGGTGAAGTCGGAGACGCTGAGCATGAAGTCGACCTCCGCGCTCTCCTCCATCAGGACCCCGTCGGCATCCGTGAGCCGCTGGCCCGATAGCTCCGAGGACACGCGCCGCACGAGGCCGTCGCGCTGCAGCCGGTACTCGACCGACGCGCCCGGGCCTCGTCGGTTCAGCCGGGGGATGAAGCCCGCCTCCGAGTCGAAGTTGCGCCCGGTGTCGAAGTAGCGGAATCCGCTGCGGAAGGTGTTCGACCTGCGCTCGCCCTGGATAAGGAACGCCCGATCGGTCTCCCAGTCCTGCTCTCTCGTCCAATTGCCGACGGCCTGCGCGACCATGTTGATGTCGTGCGGCAGACGCAGTGTCACGTCCGCGCCGCCCGCGCCGTGCGTGCGGTCGCGTGCGCGCGTGTCGTCCGGGCTGTACTTGTTCACGCCGACCAGGCCGACGCCGAGGCGTGAGCCGACATCCCGCTGGTATCGCGCCGCGGTGAAGTTCGACCTACCCTCGCGCAGCGCGTCCTCCTCGTTGAAGGGCGTCGCCTGCGTGGTCATCAGCGCGACGCTCTGACTTCCGAGGCGCCCGGCGATCTTCGCGCCCGTCTCCAGGTCCTCGACGCGGCGCGTGTAGAACACCTCAATGGGCGTGCGGTATAGGTCGCCGCCCTCCAGGAAGAACGGCCGCTTCTCGGCGAACCGCCGCTCGATGTCGCTCAGGTTCACCTCCGCCGGGTCCGCCTCGATCTGGGCATAGTCCGGGTTCAGCGTGACGTCCATCGTGAGGCTGGTCAGCGGGTAGCGCAGGTCCAGACCCGCCTTCGGCGCCACCTCGAAATCCTCCGACGCGCGCTTCCTTGGACTCAGCGTCGAGTAGGGAGTCAGCAGGAGGCCTTGCCCTGTCTCCAGCTTCGCGATCTCCAGCCCGTGCAGATCGCCGAACCGCGAGATGTTGTACTGACGCGAGCCGATGTCTGCCCACGTCAGATCCTCCTCGCTGATCTCGACGCCGCGCCAGAAGTTGATGCCCCACACGTCGCCCTTCGCGTCGAAACGCAGCTCGGAGAAGGGGATCGCCATCTCCGCCGTCCACCGGTCGTCCAGCCGCTCGGTCCGCACTTCCCACGTGCCGTCCCAGGACGTGTCGCCGCCTCGCCGCCCGCTGGAGCCCAACCCCTCGTTGAGGATGCGCATGTCGCGCTGCGTTGCCAGGGGGTTCGTGAAGAAGGCGTACGCGTTGCGGCGGTCGAAGAACGTGTCGAGATACACGCCGACGTGGTCGTCCGAGTAGAAGCCCTCGTCGCGCTGTGTCTCCGAACCGATGATCTCGCCGGTGTTGGCGATGGAACAGTCGAAGGCGATGTAGAGCGTCGTGTAGTCGTACCCGACGCGCCCCTCGGTGGATTCCGACGGGGGATTGCCATATGTCGGGCGATACTGAGCGAACTCGCCCGTCGGCTCGGCCCGGGCCCAGCACGCGTCGTCCAGCACGCCGTCGATCGTGGGAGGGACGTCCGTGTACGTGGCGCGCACGGAAGGGGCCGCGATCGCCGCGGTAGCACATGTGTAGGAAAAACCGATCAGCCACACGTAGGCGCGTAAGCGCCGTAGGTCCGAATCAGGCGGGTCGTCTTTCATGCTCTCCGTTGTCCGATGGCGTGTCGTGTCATCCTCCACCGATTGCGGGGATGAAGTGAACTTCGCTATCCGGGCCGACAGACTGGATCAACCCCATCGTGGCCGTCTCGCCATCGATAGCCACCGCGATGCCAGGGCGCAACTGCGAGCCTTCCCGCAGCCACTTCCCCGTCCCCGGGTACTTCGCCTCCAGCGCCTCGATGACCATGCGCACGTTGGTCCCCTCGACCTCGACGAGTCGCTCGCCGTCGGTGAACTTCTGCATCATCGGGGGGACGTGCACCGTCGCCATGATCCGACTCCGAAGCGGGCGCAGGGGCGGCCCGGGCCACCCCTGGCATAGTAGCGTGCGGCGGGTTGCTACGCCTATCCCAGCAGGCGTGACAGCACGTATGCCGGGTTCATCGGCGTGTGGTACATGCGCTTGCCCGTGGCGTTCGCGATGGCGTTCCCGATCGCGGCGACCGGCGGGATGATCGGCGTCTCGCCGACGCCACGCACGCCGTACGGATGGTGCGGGTTCGGCACTTCCACCAGGACCGCGTCGATCATCGGCACATCAAGCGTCGTCGGCACGCGGTAGTCGAGGTAGCTCGCGTTGGCGAGGAGGCCCTTCTCGTCGTAGAAGTACTCCTCGTTCAGCGCCCAACCGATGCCCTGAGCCGCGCCGCCCTGCAACTGCCCCTCGACGTACGACGGATGCATCGCCCTGCCCACGTCCTGTATCGCCGTAAAGCGGAGGATGGAAACCTTCCCGGTCTCCGTATCCACCTCGACATCCACGAGGTGCGTGCCGAAGCCCGGCCCCGCGCCCCCGGAGTTCTTCGAGTAGTCCGCCGTGATCGGCCCGCCCGTCCCGTTCGCCGCCGCGGCGACATCCGCGAAGCTGAGCGGCTCGTCCGGCTTCGAGGATGCGGAGAGCGTGGCGTCGTCGTGGTAGGTCACCTCGGACGGGTCGACCTCGAGCATCTTCGCCGCCCGCTCGACGACCTCAGCCTTTATCTTCAGCGCCGCCTCGTGGCACACCCAGCCCATCTTGTGGGTGGTGCTGCTGCCACCGGTGAAGTCCGTGTAGCCGACAGCGTCGGTGTCCCCGACGATCGGGTGGATGTCCTCGGCTTCGAGGCCGAGCACCTCGGCGACTATCATCGCCATCGTCGTGCGACTGCCGCCTATGTCCACGGAGCCCTCGATGAGGGTCAACTTGCCGTCGGCGTTGACTGTGAGGGTGGCCGAGGCGTTGCCGGCGATGTTGAACCAGAACCCGGACGCGATGCCGCGGCCGCGAACCACGTCGCCGTTCTCGGGCTCGCCGAGTGGCGTCTGCCAGTGCTCGCTGTCGCTTGCGGCTTCCAGCGTCTCGACAAAGCCGATCCGCGCGTATACGGGCCCGTCCGCGCGCCGGTCGCCTTCCTTGACCGCGTTGAGGAGTCTGAACTCCACGCCGTCCACACCGCACATGCCCGCCAACTCGTCGATGACGCTCTCCGACCCGTACGCCGCGTTCGTGGCCCCCGGGGCGCGATAGGCGCCCGCCTTTGGACGGTTCACGACGACGTCGTACCCATCGATCCGCACGTGTTCCAGCAGGTAGGGAGC
>NYZG01000434.1 GCA_002687025.1 Candidatus Poribacteria bacterium | reverse complement strand
CGTCGGCTTGGGGCTCGTCCGCGCGAGGCCGTCTCCGCTGTTCTCGGTCCAGTTCCATGAGTCCCACGCGGCGTTCGATCTCCCGGATGCGAAGCCGCGCCCCGTCAAAGTAGTCGATCCCGTAGCGCCGCAGCGTCTGCCTCGACTCGTCGAGCATCTGCCGACGGGCTTCGTCCTCGGCCTGCTGGGTGAGTATCTCTTGCTCGGTCAGGGGCTGTATGGTCGTGTCCCGTCGGCGCGTCGGCACGACGAGAACGTCGCCCGCTCGCATCAGCTCGTCCGGCCCCCCGAACGTGCCGTCACGGTGGATGACGTAGGCGCCGTCGACGTTGGCGGCGTCCGTCGGTCCACCGGCCATGCGAATGTAGTCGGGTGAGGACAACTCCGGCCGGAACAGGAACGAGCCGGTCTGTAGGACCGCGCCGGTCACGAGTATCCGCTTGAGCGCGGGCTCCTCGACATCGGCGACATCCTCAGGGTCTATCTTGGGCCGCTCTCCGTCGACATCCCCCTCCTCTTCCACAAGTACCCGCCGATGCGGCACGACCAGCGTATCGCCCGGCAGAATCTGCGTCACATTCCGTGCCGCGTGCAGTCTTCCGTTGGCCCGCAGGACCCAAATCACGCCACGGTCCGCCAACTCTGTGTACCCGCCAGCCGCGGCGATGTACTCCCGCACCGTCCATCGCGGGCGGTATGGGAAACGTATCGGACGTTCCACCGCCCCCGTCACGCGGATGCTCTGAGCGTCTTCCGATTGCGGGACGATCGGCGCATCGGGTACGTCTACGGTCGCTTCTTCGTCCGGCTCTTCCAGCGGCAGCGTCCCCGCCTGGAGGCGTTCCGCCTCTTCCTGAGACAGCACGAGCAGACGTTCACCACCCAGGAGGGTGGTCGTCGGCGACAGCCATTGCACCGCGCCATCGGCCGCCATCACCAGCACACGGGTGACGTCCAGTTCCGCCGGCTCCAATCCCGCGAAGAGCAGATACTCGACCGCTGACAGCCGATCACTATACATGAGAGCGCCCTGCACGGGCACGTCCCCAAGCACGAACACCACGCCGCTGTGGTCCTCCTCGTCCTCGGGGACCTCGAAAGCATCCGCCGATATCGTCGCCGACGCGTCGTCCGCCGACTGAGACGGCGTGTTGGTAGGGCGGGCGTCCTGGGCCGGCGAGACCGTCGCGAAAAGCCCGACGCATAGCGAGAGCGACAGGAACAGCGGGCGCGATAGGCATCGCATTCGGAGTGGCTCCGGGGCAGTGTTCACGCAGGCTGGGACGCAGGCGGATTGGCGGCGCGCCGCCCGTGATGATAACCTTAGAGGACTTCGCGGAGCAAACGAAAGGCTTGCCCTCGGCCATGCCCATCAACGCTCGATCCGGCGCCCTCCGCGTGAGTGTGCTAGCCGTTTTCGTCGTCCTCGCCCTCGCCATTGCGAGTGCCGCCCTGCCCGCCGATCCGACCCCGGATACCACGCTTACGGGGGTAGTGCGCGAGGCGCTCTCGGCGAAGCCGGTCTCCGGCGTCGTCGTAACCGTCGCGGGCATCTCCGACACGACGGACGGGGACGGAGAGTTCGTCATCGTCGGCGCCCAAGTAGGGACGCACATCGTCAGCGTCGCCTCGGAGGGCTTCGGCCTCGTCGGTACGGTGGAAGCCCTCGTGTCGAGCGGCCGTGTGCCCCGCTTGGAGATAGATGTCGCGCGCATTCCTACCGGGCCCAGGGACTTAGGGCCGATCGTCGTGACAGGCGTCCGCGGAGCCGACACCGGCCGTACGGTCAACAGCACCGAGACCATGACGCGTCGGGAAATGCAGGGCCAGGTCGGCGCGGTCTGGGATCCCCAGCGTATCCTCGGGTATCAACCAGGCGCGACGACCAGTTCGGACATGACCAATAACATCGTCGTGCGCGGCGGCAATCCATCCGAGAACCAGATCTTCGTCGACCACATCGAGATGCCGAACATAAGCCACCTGTCTTGGCAAGGTGAGACCGGCGGCGGTATAGGCATCATCAATCTGGACTTCGTGCGGGACGCCACCTTCCACACGGGCGGCTTCCCCGCGGAGTACGGCGGCAAGCTGTCGTCGGTCCTCGATATCCGCTTCCGTGAGGGCAATCGCGAGCGCCTCGGCGGCGAGATGGAACTATCGATGGCGGGCGTCGGAGGCGGTCTCGAGGGGCCGTTACAGGGCGGCAAGGGATCGTGGGTCGCCTCCTACCGCAAGAGCTTCCTCGACCTCCTCAAGGAGCCGATACGCCTAGCAGCAGTGCCGCATTACGAAGACGCCCACGGCAAAATCGTCCTCGACCTGAGCCCCAAGCAAACGATATCGGTGCTCGGCATCGTCGGCCGTGACGACATTGACATCAAGTGGGTCCGCGACGCCGACCGCGCCGTCGTCGACGGCCTGAAGTACGCCGTAGGCGCGAACTGGCGGGTCGACCTGGGAGCGAACGCCGCATCGCGGGTCACCCTCTCGCAGACCGGCAACTACTACGATGTCCAGGTGTATCAGGTCGACGACGACCCCGCGTACACCAACGACTCCGCAGAACGCGAGACGACCATCGAGGGCGTCATCGACATTGGCGAGAGCTACGCCGACGCGTGGCAGATCGGCGCGATGGCGCGACTCGTGGACTTCCGCCACACGATCGACTCGCGAGCGTGGCGTGGCTTCAGCGAGAACCAGGGGCGCGCCGTCTGGCTCGGAGATCAGGAGATCGATGAGCGCCATGAGGCGTTCCAGTTCGCGGGCTTTCTGCATCGCGACATGACGATCGCCGATGACGTGACCGTTCGGTTTGGGGTGCGCGCACAGAGATCCGCGCTCACCGATTCCACGACGGTCGACCCGAGGTTCGGCGTCGCGTGGCGCATCACGCCGGCCGCGACGTTCAGCGTGACGGGCGGCCAGTACCATCAGCCCCCAACCTACGTCGAACTGACCCTGGATAAGGGCAACTTTGATCTGAAAGACGCCCAGGCGCGCCATATGATCGTCGGGCTTGAGGTCAACCTGGCCGAAGGAGCGCGCATAAGCGCCGAAGGGTACCGCAAACTCTACAGAGACGTGCCGGTGTTCGAGGACGCCGACTCGATCGCTCCGTCGGGCCGTATGGTCAACGACGGGGAGAAGCGCGTAAGCGGCGTCGACCTTCTCCTCGAGAAGCGCGCGAAGAATGGCGCGTTCGGCAGCGTCGTCGCGACGCTGTCCGAATCGCGATCGCTGGACGCCCTCGGCGAATGGTACGCGGACGACTTCGACTATCGGAAGATGCTCACGCTCTCGGGTGGCGTGCCGTTGGTCGGCGGCTGGCGGGCCAGCGCGCGATGGCGTTACGTCGGTGGGCGGCCGTTCACGCAGTTCCCCGTCGTCGAGCTCGAGGACGGCAGCTACGACCTCGTGCCGGATTTCGAATCCCGAAACCAGGTGCGATACCCGGACTACCATCGGCTTGATCTGCGAATGGACCGGCGGTTGGATTTCGCGGCGTGGGGGACATCGCTGTTCTTCGAGGTGCAGAACGTATACAGCCGCGAGAACGTGTTCTCACGTCAATTCGACAGAAAGAACGGCCGGTTCCTCGACATCCTTCAGTTCCAGCGGCTCGGCATCGTGGGCCTCATCGCTGACTTCTAGCCTCCCGGTCGTCGGCTCACATGGCGCGACAACAGCACCGATTTCACGGCGACCCGAAACGCTTCGAGGTCCTGGCGGCGTACGTCCACGGCCGCTTCGGGCGCTCCGTCAGCTACATCGCCGATGTCGCCGGCGGACAGGGGATGCTGACCCGCATCCTAAACAAGAAGTACAACTACGACTGCGAAGTCGTGGACCCGCGTGGATGGGTGCTGCGCGGCGTGCCGAACCGGGCGGAGGAGTTCGATTCCTCGGGCGCGGACTACTACGACCTCGTGTTGGGGTTGCACGCGGACGAGGCCACGCGCGCCGTCGCGGAGGCGGCGCTTGTCCGCCCGACGGTGCTGATTCCATGCTGCAACTTCTGGTCCGAGGAGCGGCTGGGGCAGAAAGAACTGCTCGCCGCGATCGAGCTCTATTACCGTGAGCGGCAGGTCGGCTATGAGCGCGTGACGTTCGCCTTCCGCAAGCCGAAGAACATCGGTCTCGTAACCACGCCGCCTCGCTCCGGGGACATCCGCGCGTAGCCATACCACGCGGGCGGCCATGTTCCGCACGACGAGGACGTGGGTTCAGGACTCGTGGTCTGCCCGCCGCCCGTCGTCTTGGCGATCTCCGCGGGGCCGTCCGGTCCCTCTCCGGTGGGAACGACGCCGACCACCACGCGCGTGGCCACGTGGTCCCGGCCGATGATCTCCGCCAGGTGACCCCGAGGACCGTGGTCCTGCATGATGATCGGCACGCCCACCGTCCCATACAGAGGTAGTCTCGCTGCGGCATGTAGAGGAACAGGATGGCGTCGTAGTCGTACTGCTCGAACTTCCACGGCCGCGCGAGCACTGCGCCTAACGACAGGCGAACTTCGTGGATACCCTCGTCCGCCTTCTCGAACGACGTCGCGGCGAAGTGCAGGTCCACGTGCTGCGAGAGCGCCTTCGCCTGGTAGTAGAGGGAGATGCTCGTCCCCGCGCTCATCTCCTTGATGTCGGAATGCCACAGTTCCCGGCCCTGCGGGATGTAGTAGCGTGGGCGTCCCAAATCGAGGAGTGGATAGGCGGCCCCTTCGTCGGTGGCGAAGAGGAGACGTTCCGCGGCGATCTCTTCGAGCGCTTCCAGCGACTCGGCGATCTCACCGGCGGCGTATTCGCCGGATTAGGGCCGTCACGACCGCGTCCTCGCTCTCCGCATCGGAGGCCATGTCCTGGATGGCGCGCGCACGGACTGGTTTCAAGCAGCCGACACTCGGCAAGGTCGGCGACGAGGAGGGAGCCGTCTTCCTCTTCAAGGTAGTGAAGAGGGTGTGTCTGACGGGGGAAATCCATGGACCATGCCTCACCCGGCGGCCCGAACCGCATCCGTGGATACGTATCCCACTGTCATGCACAGGCCACACGACAGATACAGATGGACAGACTTGCACCGCCCCATGCCAGGACCAATCGATAGTGTCTTTCTACAGAAGGCCGTGGCAGGCCCGCGGGCAGACGTCAGCCGGGCTTCCTCACCAGAGCGAACGAGGAGGCAAACGGGCAGCCATGCCCCACGGGCCCACACCCGCCGGCGGCCTGTGAGCCCCTGCCACCTACCGGCTACAGGCGATCTCGTCCATCCGAGGGCATTCTCGGGTAGAATTACCGGCAACGGCTCGCACTCAAGGCGCGCCATGACGCGCCAACCGCGCACGGAACCTCAATGCATTACGGCGGACATAAGCTCGACCCATTCCAGGCGGACGCCTGCAAGGCAATAGACGACGGACACTCCGTGATCGTCGCGGCCCCCACAGGCGCGGGTAAGACGGTCATCGCGGAATACGCCACTGAAGTCTGCCGCAAGCGCAACCGGCGTATCGTCTACACCGCCCCCATCAAGGCGCTCAGCAACCAGAAGTACCGCGACTTCCGGGCCCTCTACGGCGAGGACGTCGGCATCGTCACCGGCGATGTCGTCATCAACTCGACCGCCCCGATCGTGGTGATGACCACGGAGATCCTGCGGAACACGATCTTCGAGGACATCAGCCAGCTCCACGACATCGAATACGTGGTCTTCGACGAGATCCACTATATAAACGACATCGAGCGTGGCACCGTCTGGGAAGAGAGCATCATCTTCGCTCCCCAGAACATCAAGCTCATATGCCTGAGCGCCACGATGCCCAACCTGAGACAGTTCAGTGACTGGATCGCCAGCGTCCGCGAAGTGCCCATCCAGGTTATAGAGGAGCACGACCGACCGGTGCCCCTCGAACGCATGGTCTACATGCCGGGCCGTGACATCGGGACAGTGGACGACCTGGAACGCACCGCCAACAACCTACAGGAGCGCCTGAAGGACATAGAGGACGAAGGCGGCAGACGCCGCAGGCGCAGGTTCAGGCCAGACAACTACGACCCAACCGAACTCATCGAGCACCTCGCCGACGAGGACCGGCTTCCGGCGCTGTACTTCTGTTTCAGCAGGCGAGGGTGCGAAGAGAGGGCGCGGCTCTTCCGCCACTACGGCTCACTCCTATCGCCCAATAACTCCGCCGACATCCTAAACGACTACGACGAGCTGTGCCGCACGTTCGACATAACCGACGACGCCCGCGCGATGGAGTTCCGCGAACTCGTCGAGGGTGGAATCGCCTATCACCACGCGGGGATGCTGCCCACGCTCAAGGAGGTCGTCGAGCGGCTGTTCACCCTGGGCAAGATACAGCTCCTCCTGACAACCGAGACCTTCGCCGTGGGCATCAACATGCCCGCCCGCACGGTCGTCTTCGAGGGCCTGGAGAAATACGACGGCGTCTCCGTCCGCCACCTCAAGGCGCGCGAATACCAGCAGATGTCCGGCCGCGCCGGACGGCGAGGCATCGACGAGCAGGGATACGTGTACGCCACCGTAGACCCTGAATTCGCCCGCATGCCGGAGATAAGGCATGTCCTCACCGGCGAGCCGGAGGCCATCGAGAGCCAGTTCAACCTCTCCTACTCCAGCATCCTGAACCTCCTCGACGAATACGGCGAGATGATGTTCGAGGTGTGCCGCAAAAGCTTCAGCAACCACCAAAGCACCTACCGGGTGCGCGAGCTAGAAACCAAGCGCGAAGAGGCCGAGCAAGCCGGGGAGGCTCTGCCCAGCCCCAAGTGCATCCACGGCTACGATGCCATGGAGGCGTTGACCCAGCACCAGAACATGTCGCTCGTGATCGAGGAGCGCATCGGCGAATTGCGACCCGCGCGCAGCCGCGTAAAACGCAAGTACAGCGGGCGCAGAAAGAAGCGAGACCGAATACGCCGCCTGGCCCAGCTGGACCGCCAAGAGGCCGACATCAAGACGCAGATCCGAGAGGCGCGTTGCCACGGGTGCAGCAACCTCAACGAGTGCCAGATGCGCTACGCGGCCCTGAACAAGGCAGCGAAGTCCGTCACAACGCTGGGCGAAGAGATCGAACGCGTAAAGCACTACCACGAAGCCCAGATAAGGGCACGAATGGCACTCATGGAGCGACTCGGATACATCGAGGGGCTTCGCGTACAGCCACGTGGCCGCGTGGCTCAGCAGATATACGGTTACGAACTCGCCGTCACCGAACTCATGCTGGCAGGCTACTTCGAGAGGCTCGACCCGGACTCGATAAACGTCCTGGCCGTCTCGATGGTCTTCGAGGCAAAGCGCGACGGGTGGTTCGCCCGTGTGGACGATACCCGCATCACGCGTATGCTGAAGTCTGCCGAGGGGCAGGTGGAGCGCGCCCGCGCCCTGGAACTGGAATGCGGCGTCGACACGCTGTCCCAGCCGATCGAAGGCAAGCTGGCCGCGGCCACCCTAGCATGGTCACGCGGCTGCGAGTTCGACGAGCTCCAGAATTACACGAGCACGCCCGAGGGCGACATCGTCCGTGTATTCCGCGCCGCGGCCGACCTGCTGCGGCAGATGCGCCGATCGCTGAGCGACCATCCCACGCTCCCTGAGTTGCTCCTCGACGCGATCAAGCTCCTGAACCGCGATGTCGTCGACGCCGAGCAGCAGCTGCGCAAGGTCCTCCCCGGCGCCGAACCGAGGGATGTCGCCTCAACGGCAGACGATGCCTCCGCTCACGACGATTCGCCCGGAGAGTCCGACGGCCCGCGCGACGAAGAAGACGCTCCCGAACCATCGACGGTCCTTCCTTCCACGGACGCCGCGGCCTCCTAGCCCCATTTTCCCGCCTGGTCGCCTGATGGGAGCCGTATCGCGTTCTGGTCCCGCCGGAATGACAATCCTGACATTTTCGTCATGGATGCCGACGGCAGGCGCCAGACGAACATCACCAATCATACCGCGTGGGACGGCCTTCCTGCCTGGTCGCCGTAGCCACGGCTGGTCGGCCCCGTCTCACTCGCACGCATACGATGGAATGCGACGGTCGCCGGCCATGAGTATGCCCAGTGAACAGGGCGTTCGAGGGTTCGTACTGGAGCCTGCTGAACTCCGCGGAGTTCGCCAGCAGCCACTGACCGCGTCAGACGACGGATAGGCGCCCCGTCAGAGCCCGGATCACGGCATCCTGCTCGGATGTCGTCATCTGGGGGTATAGCGGGATGAGCAGCGTCTCGTCGCTCGCGCGCTCACTGATGGGCAGTTCGAGGCGGGGGCGTATATCCGCGTAGGCCGGCTCGCGGTGGATGGTCATGATGCCCCGCCGGGTCGAGATGCCCCGATCCAGCAGCTTCTGCATCAACTCGTCGCGAGAACACGGCGCGTCGGGGGCCAGCCGAACGCAGTAAGACTGGTAGTTGCTCCTCGCGTACCGGGGCCTGAACGGAAGCGTGAGCGCCTCGATGTCCGCGAGATGCTCCGTGTAGCGCGCGGCCAATCGGCGACGCGCCTCGACGAGGCCGGCCAGCTTCTCCATCTGTCCGAGACCCATCGCCGCCTGCATGCCCGTCATGCGGTAGTTGAAGGCGACCTCGACATACTCCTCCGCGACGACCCGGTCCGACGAGTGCCGCGCGCGGTCGCTTACCGACATGCCGTGATGACGCAAACGACGCAGGCGTGACGCCGTGCGCTCGTCGGAGCAGGTCAACATGCCGCCTTCGCCGGTCGTAATCAGCTTGCGCGGATGAAACGAGAAGCATGCCAGATCGCCACGCGGCCTGCCGACTCTCTCCCACCCGTCGCCCAGATCTATTTCGCTTCCGACGGCGCACGCGGCGTCCTCGATAACCTTCAAGCCGCGCCGCGCGCCGATGTCAAGCAGCGCGGCCATGTCAGCGGGCATGCCGATCTGATGCACCGGCATGATCGCCTTTGTCCTCGGCGTGATGGCGTCTTCCGCCGACTGCGGGTCGATGTTGTACGTCCGAGGATCGACCTCAACGAGGACGGGCGTCGCCCGCGCGTGGAGTATCGCGTTCGCCGTCGCGATGAACGTCATCGACGGGACGATCACCTCGTCGCCGGATCCAATGCCGAGGGCGAGCAGCGCGAGATGCAGCGCCGTCGTGCACGACGTGACCGCCACCGCGTGCGCCGCCCCAACATATGCGGCGAAGGTCTGCTCGAACTCCTCGACACGCGGCCCTTGCGTCACCCATCCCGACGCGATGACCTCGGCGACTAGCTCCTGCTCCCGCTCGTCGAGATACGGCCTGGTGATTGGGATATTCACGTTTGGCGGGCTTCCCGCCACCAGTCCACCAATCGCCGCAATCCCTCCTCGATCGAGATCTGCGCGGTGAACCCGATCTCCTCGGTTGCCCGCGAGGTGTCCGCCAGACGACGTCGCACGCTGTTCACCGTGCGTTCGTCGCGGTACTCCGGCGCCAATTCCGAGCCCATGACCCGCAGCAGCGCGGCCGCCAGTCCGTTCAGGCTGATTTCCGAGCCCGACGCGATGTTGTAGACGGTGTCGGTAACGTCGGCGCGCGCGGCGAGTATGTTGGCTCGGGCGATGTCATCGGAATACACGAAATCCATCGTCTGCATCCCGTCGCCGAAGATCAGCGGCGACTCGCCCGCCTCGATGCGCTCCATCCACCGCACGAGGACCTCGGTGTATATGCCGTGCACGTCCATCTTCGGCCCGTACACGTTGAAATAACGCAGCGCGACGTAGTCGAGGTCGCGCATCTGCTTGAAGCTGCGCAGCATGCCCTCGTTGAACGCCTTTGCCGCGCCGTAGAACGTGTCGTTGTTGTACGCGTGGTGTCGCTCCGTCGTCGGGAACGCCTCCGCCATGCCGTACACCGACGCGGAGGACGCTGCGACGACCCTCCGCACGCCCGCGTCCGCAGCGGCTTCCACCACGTTGAACGTGCCGTCGACCAGCACCTCCAGCGCGAGCCTCGGCTCCCGCGCGCACTGCGTGATGCGGATCGCCGCCTGATGGAACAGCACGTCCACCCCCGCCATGACGTCCCGCAACGTCTCGCGGTCGCGGATGTCGCCTTCCACCAGTTCGACGACGCCTCGTTCAACGAGGTCTCCCAGGCTGTCCCGCCGTCCGCGGACGAGGTTGTCGAGCACGACGATGTCGGCGTGACCCGCCGCCGCGAGACGCTCCGCGATCGTCGACCCGATGAGCCCGGCGCCACCGGTGATGAGCGTCCGTCCGAACATGCGTCAGCCGTCTCCTCTGCTCGCGAACGCCCTCAAACACGACGCCACCGTCTCGATCTCCTCACGCGTGTGCTGCGGCGCCAACGGCAGAGAGAAGACACGTGACGCCGCCCGCTCCGTGACTGGGAAATCTCCGGCCGAGTAGCCAAGGTCCGCGTGGACGCGCTGAAGATGCACAGGCACGGGATAGTGGATTCCCGAGTCGATGTCATGCCGCGTCAGCCACTCCTGGAGCGACCCACGTTCGTCCGTCTCGACGACGTAGCGGTGGTACACGTGGCGGACGTCCGGCCGAACGGCGGGAGGCCGGAACGGGCCGTCCGCGAGCAGTTCATCGTACCACGCGGCGCGTTCGCGTCTCTGATCGGTCCATGCTTCGATGTGGCGCAGCTTCACGCTCAGCACCGCGCCCTGCATGCCGTCCATCCGGTAGTTGTATCCGGGCAGGTCGTGGTAGTAGCGGCGGGTCTGTCCCCAGTGGCGCATCGAGCGGATGCTGTCGGCGTATTCCGCGTTGTTCGTGGTGACCGCGCCTGCCTCGCCGAACGCGCCGAGGTTCTTCCCCGGATAGAAGCTGAACGCCGCCAAGTCCCCGATGCCGCCGCAGCGACGCCCTTTGTACTCCGCGCCGTGCGCCTGGCAAGCATCCTCCACGACGACCAGACCACGCTTCCGGGCGATCTCGAGGATTGGATCCATGTCGGCGGGCTGGCCGTACAGGTGCACCGGGATGATCGCCCGCGTGCGCGCCGTGATGGCGTCTTCGATGCGGCTCGGGTCGAGGTTGTACGTGTCCGCTTCCACCTCGACG